>NZ_JARAVK010000374.1:0-6303 GCF_033792765.1 Streptomyces sp. PA03-6a
GCTGGGTGGGGGTGTGATCGAGGGCACCGGCACGATGGTGAGTACGGGTATGGGCAATGCTGCGTTTCATGACAACAGCAATGTGGGGGACGGGTTCACTTCGGGCATGGTCGAGGGCATGACCGAAGGCGGTGGTGGCCGCCGCGGCGGTAGCACCGCAAGCGGGGGCGGGGTGCCGGTGCCGAGGATCCCGGTTCTGGGTATCAGCCTGCCGCCGGCGGCAGACCTCACCGCCCCTATGGAGGATGACGGTGAGAAGACTCTGGTGACGCCTGCGACTGCGGTGCGTGACCCCGGGCCGGCCGGCACCGACCACACCAGTACGGGCGTGCCGGACGGGGTCGTGTCGGGTGGCGGCACGGGTGGGCAGGCAGGCCCGGCCACCACCACTGCTTCCGGGCCTCTGGGCCGTGGTATTGAGGCTGGGGTTACGACCGGGACGGGTTCGGTCACCACGGGTCCGGGGGCTTCTCCCCAGACGGCTGTTACCGGTCCCGGCCCGGGTTCCGGCACGTCAGAGGGTCCCAGCGGCTCAGCTGGTGCTGGTGTGCCACACGTCCCGGGTGCACTGCGCGGCGCGAGAGCGGGTGACGGAGCTCAACAGCTCGTCATGGAGGCGACTGGCCCGGAACGCAGCGGTGTGGGGCCGGCCGTCAAGGGCGACGACACCGCTGACACCGTCACCACCCAGCACCCCGCCCCCGGCACCGGGGCTGGGAGTGGTGACCACTTGGCGCATGTCCAGGACGTGGGCCCTGCTGCTGGGCTTGCGGGGTTCGAGGACGCCGACGGTTCTCCCGGCGAGGTCGGCGGTCTTCTGGGGGCTGCGGTGAACGGTCTGGGTAATGTGTGGGCAGTCGTGGAGCATGCGGCCGTGCCCGGCACAGATCTCCTGGATGGTGGTTCTGTTGGTGCTGGCGGGACGGTGCCTGCTGCTGCGTCTGCTGGTGCTGCCATGGTGACCGAGTCTGTGGCCGGTCCTGTTTCGGTTGCCGGTTCTGTTCGTGGTGGTTCGCGGGGTACTGGCGCTGCTGGGGAGCAGCCGTCCGCGCTTGTGGTGGGGGAGCCGGCGGTGGCTGCGGGGATGTTGCCTGGTGTGGACTCGCCTGCGGGTGCGGGTGCGGGTGCGGGTGCGCTTATGCGGCCTGAGCTTGCGGGGCTGGATGCTGTGCCGGCCGATGGTGCCAGGGGTGAGGGCGAGGGGGCGCGCGCTACTGGGGGGCTGCATGCTGAGGGCATCGCTGACACGGCGACCCCGGACCTGGCCCTGGGATCCGGCGTGGTCACGCGTTCCGTGGCTGGCCGTGTGCCCGGCACGGCTGACGAGGGGGCCGAGGTCGCCGACGCTGTGGCGGGCGACACCGACGACAGTGATGACGGGGTCACGGTGCTCGGTGATGACGCTGACGCCGGGGTGGTCGGCGGTGATGCGGATGACGCCACTGTAGTCGGTGAGGATGTGATGGCAGATGGGGCGGAAGCGGGGCGCGGTAAGGGTGGCCTGTCCGAACCCGGGAAGGGGCATGACAAGGTCAGTGCCTGGCTGACTGGTACTGGCCACAGCCTCGACTCGGCTCGGTACAAGGCGATTCTGCTGGATCCGGGCAGTCAGTTCCCCCAAGCTGTTACGGCTCATCCCGTCCATATCTCTGCTGGGGGCCTGGATGAAACGTCCGGTGCCGAGGCTGCTCGTGGGGCCGTTGCCGATCCTGGGTGGGGGGTCGGTGAACGGGCCGCTGTCGAGGCGCTGGCTGGCAGGTGGGTGCGCCCGGACATTACCCGGCGCTGGAATGATGGTGAGTGGTCGGTTGTTACGGCGGCCCGCCGGTCCGGTGAGGCGACCGCGGCCGCTGCCACCTTGCAGACGGTTATTCGCTATATTCCTGCGGATTTGCTCAGGAATTACCGCACCATCCTGACCTATTTGCATAACAGATTCGAGGACCGCTTCGTTGCCCACTTTGTCCGGGCTGGCGGCGACCTGGTGGCGGCGGGGGTGGACGTCTTCGCTTTGGAGTGGGCGGCCACGCCACTTGTGCAACGGGCCGTTGTTGAGGCCCTGGTGTATAGGGGGTTGTCTGGTTCGGACGTGACCGCGTCCTGGACTGGTGGTGACTGGGGCGCTGTCGTGGTAGCTCTTCGTGCGAGTGAGAAGGCCGCAGCGGCCACGATTCTGAGGCTAGCCGAAAACCGCTTTCCCGAGGTGTTCGCTGAGTACGAGTACTTCGAAGCCCGGGCCGCCTTGACCGGCAGCGATGTGCCGGGGGCGGTTGCCCGCTTGCTGCGGGCTGGGATTGACATGGCAGAGAGGGGGGTGGATGTCTTCGCCCTGGAGTGGATGGCCAGGTCAGTTGTGGAGCAGAGGCTTGTCGCGGCCCTGGTTGGCTACCGGCTGCTTGACCAGGAACATACGACGCGTTGGACCGATAGTGACTGGGGGGCGGTTGCGGTGGCTTTCCGTGCCAGTCGGGTGGTCGCAGAGGCCACCATTCGACAGCTGGCCACCGGGGGCCTTGCCGCGCTGCAGCTACTTGACAAGCCTCCTTTGGCGACACCTTCGAATGACCGGTTGGCGGCTGCTCGTCGTCGTGCTGCTGATCCTGACGGGCGGCAGGCTAGTGCCCGGACTGAGAAACTTGTTGCTGCGTTCGAGGAGTATTACAGGGCTTGCGGCAACGTCGACGAGGCTGGTGTGGCGGACACGGCGCGGGATGCCGCGCGTCCCGTCGAAGCCCCGCATGTCGCGGCGGCTCGTCTTGTCGAGGCCGGGGATGCGCTGAGCGCTGAGGGTGTGGATGTTTTCGCTGTCGCATGGACGCGCCTGCACGGCAGTGAAGAAGAGGCCGATGTCAAAACCCTGGTTGCCGGGTGGCTGCCCGGGGGCAGCACCACAGACTGGACTGGCCGTGAGTGGGGCGCGGTTGCCGTAGCCAGGCGTACCGGCGAGAAGGCCGCAATTGCCGCAGCCGCAGGTGCCAGCAAGAAGGTTGAGGCTGCCGCCGTCAGGCGAGGCGGCGAGGACCTCGCGGCTGCAACTACCTGGCGGGTGGCCGCCGACCGTGCCGGTCTTCCCGTACGCAACATCAGCTCACTCCGAGCAGCAACTAAGCGCGAACTCCGGGGCATGCGCTGGGAGGGTGCCGTCGACGTCAACGACGCCATGGTGGCCCGGTACTACGCGACCCTGACCCAGGAGGAGGCCGGTACCAATGAACGCGCTGTGGCCTTCGCCATTGCCGGCCGTATCGTCAGCCCCGGTCAGCGCCTGGGTCTGCCCGGCGGGGCCGCACGTCTGAAAACGTTCTTCCGTCGAGCACGCACCGGAGAAGACACCAAGGCCGTCAGCACGGCTGGCGTCCCCGTCGTCGCGGCCGACCGCGGCGTCAATACGGCTAGCATCCCCGCCACCCTCGGCAGCTCCCGGCCGGACGCGGGTGCTGAGCTGATGGGGAAGCTGGAAAGGACCTACGGAGTATCATTCAATTCCAGCCTCGGAGTCTCAGAATTCAAGCGCAGATATTTCGATCTGCCGCCCAAGGTGATCGACCCGGTTAAGGTCGATAAGTTCCCCGTTGAGTGGCTGCCGCTGATCGATCAGGTGTGGATGGTGCGGACGGGCAGTGAGCATGCTGATGTGTTGAACCAGGAGATTTTGGGGGCGGCGCTCGCCGACCAGGTGCCGGGTACGCCTGAGTACGAGCGGTTGGAGAGGGTTGTGAATTCTTACGGGCCGGGCTGGGCTGCTGGTGGGCGGCCGGCGGGGGGCGGCCGGCTGCCGTCGGTGCCTGCCGGGGCTGCTGCGGTCACTGCGGTGACTGCGGTTACCGGGGGTGCTGCCGTCGGTGAGGTGGCGGGTGTCCCGGCCGGGGAATTTGCTGGGCCTGTTCTGCCCGTGGACGTGAACCGTTTGGCGCCCGGTGCTGCAGGCGACGTGGGCGGGGTCCCTGCGGGCGGGTTTGTGCCGGGTGTTGCGGGGGTGGTGACGGAGTCTGCGGGCCCGGAGCTGCGCCCGGGCCTGGGTGGGGTTGCTGTCGTGGGTGATACGCCCATGGCGCCGGCGTCCGTGCTGGCGCCGGCTTCCGAGGTGGTGTCGGGGCGGTCTGGCCGCAATGAGACGCTGGAGTCATTTCGGCGGAAGTGGGTCAAGACGCCAAATGAGGGGACTCCGCCCAACTCAGTGCAAGCAGCGTTGCTAGCGGCGTATCAGATAGTGGGCCGGTATCAGCGAGTTCCCATGGGGGGTATAGCAGCGCGGTTGGAAGAGCATGATGAGAACTTCAGCGAGCTGCCGCCATGGGATCAGGACACGGTACTTGTGGCACATCGCCTGCTTGAGCAGCCATTGGAAGATCCGAAAGAATTGGAAGATTTCGCTAAAGCGCTTAGCGAGGGTAGACTCAAGTCGGAATTTCGGACGATGCTGGTGGGCGGGGCGCCCATGGCACGACTTAACCAAATTCAGCAGGCTGCTTATCGCGCGGTGGATCCGGCTATGGCTGGTTACGTGATCCGGCCGCCCCTCGAAACTACCTCCCCGGGCAGTGACTGGCAGCAGGCTCTGATTCTCCCCAGGACGAGCGAGGGCACACTCTCACCGGCGGCAATGCGTCTCATGCTGCAGTACAGCAACCGCCTTTTTGGCATCAACCGTGCACTCATCGAAGAACACGCGGGAATTACAGTCGATCTGCGCATCGTAGACCAGATGCGCGGCCGTGCGATACCGTCCCAAGTCCTAGCCAAATTCCCGGAAATCGACTCATTTCGGCATCAAGCTGGCCACTCCGCGAGTGCGAGTACCGTGGTCTTGGACGGGAGGATCACGGACCGGAACACCAGGTTCGACGATATGGCCAAGCTTGACATTTCAGTAGGACGCACCCCGGTTACGGTACACATTGACCCCACGGATTCCCGGGACCAGACCGACCGTCGACTTCATCAGCTCATCACTGCGGTGGACATGGTCCAGCGTGCCGGATACAAAGTACCGGACATGAAGATCTACTTTCCTAAATACACTCAGGCGCTGCTGGCAGACTCTGAAATGATGATTACGGCAGACGTAAACTCACCTCAATATCTTCGCAGTCTGTATGCGGAGTTCATTGCTCCTGACCGGTTCATACTCTCCCCGAGACTTCTGGAAGCCACTATTGATCGCCGTCGCGACAGTGATGGCATCTTTAAGGGACTCGCACTGCAGTATGATGATTCGGCTACGGCTGTCATCATCCACGAAATTGGTCACTTCCTTCAATATCGCCAAAATCCTTCACGCTTTTTCGAATTTAAAACAAAATGGATCGATGCCCGCGAAGCGCGGGCGCTAAGTGCATACGCTGGCACTCCTGCGGAATACCCCGCCGAGTACTTCCTGGGGGCGGTAATGGGTAAGGTATTCACGTCACGTCAAAGTGCCATGTACGCCGCGGTAGGCGGCCCCAGACCCGATTTCACACCCACTCCACGGCCGGCACCACAACTCAATTTCGACAAGCTGGCGCATCTCACGCAAGACGTGAATAGTCTACTTCGACGCCGTGGCGACTCTCAAGGTGCCGTTACCCCCGACTGGGTCGCCGCCGAATTCCAGCTACTTCCTCGTGACGTAAAGTTTGGTTACAGGGAGCTGATTGCGGCAGGCCTCGCTGATGTTCGCCAATACGGAACAGTCGGCCGAATGCTCGACGGCGCTCACGCAGTTACTGTGGCTGATCATTCGTCGGCCGTTCGCCGGGGGAGTAGCTAGTAACGGTCCTCTGTGTTTTCGCTATGTAATGTTGGACGACAGCGTCTTTCAGTGAAAGACGCTGTCGTTTGGCGAGGGCATCAGATGGCGCTTATTCGGGGCGATGTGCGGCCCCGGCGCGGGGTGTTCCGGGGTGGTGTCTGGTTCCAGAGTTTAGCGGACTCGCAGTTTTGACGCACGTTACCTTCCAGGAGAGGCGGCCGGAAGCAATCGAACCGCGCCCACCCCCTCGTAGCCAGCTTGGCCCGCGGCAGCGGGCCTCATGGCCGGAGGCGGAGCCGAGGGCCGGTCAGGGGAGCGCAGCGAGCCTGACATTGAGGGCGTGTCAGCGCCCGCGGGTGGGGTGGAGCGAAGCGGAGCCCCACCAGGCCCGCGTGGGGCGGGCCGAACGAAGTGAGGCAAGCCCCGCAAGGCGGGCCCGCAATCCCCGAACGCAGTGAGGGGATTGCCCCGGGGTGCGAAGCGCCCCGGACCGCCGAGCGCAGCGAGGCGGCAGGCCCCCGCGGAGCGGGGGCCTGCGCTTGCACAGCGCGCAGCGCTGTGGTACCCGC
>NZ_JARAVK010000375.1:0-6290 GCF_033792765.1 Streptomyces sp. PA03-6a
TTTACGTCTGCCCACGACCAGGATGACTTCGTCCGATCTACCCAGAGGCGAGCGGTTCACAACGTTTCGCGAAGATCATTTCGCTGAGAAAACCTCACTGGCTGCGTTGAAGATTGCGAGCGGCTTGAAGTGCAGTGAAACGGCATGCAGTTGCCTATGCCGAGACGTCGAAAGCAGGATCTGTCGGAGTCGAACTTCGACTCGGAGGACAGGAGCTGTCACGCCCCCGTGTCGGGCTGTATGCGGCGGGTCGGGGGCGAGGACGCTGCCCCTTTCGTGTGCGTGAGGGTGGAACGCGAGTTGTGATCACCTCCAGTTTTGGAGTGATGTTCATAACAGCCGATCCCGTTCGATATGGCGCTGAGTTCCTATGTGAAGTCCCGTCCTTGCTGGTACTCGCAGCGGGAAGTTGTGGGAGGTAGGGGCGCACGCTGTGAGTAGTTGCGGACCGTGGGCGACGCTGCTTACTGGGGCCGCCGACCTCACGGCGCGCTTCACCTGCCGGGTACACATTCTTCGGCGAAAGTGCAGCTCATAGTGTTGAGGTTCAGCTGGTGCCGGGGTATCTCCCGCGGGTTGAACGGGGGCGGGTACCCAGGCGACACCTCCACAGGGCCCCAGGTAGAGCCTTCGTGAGTACGGCGTTCCATCGCCCGGACCGGATCAATGGGAGCCTCACCGCGGGTCGGGGTGAGCTGCTTCAAGGAACCTAAGAGACGGAAATGGAAGCTCCCGTTGGCTGCCGGAGGAGGAGCGCGACTTGGGTTCTCCGCCGTGCACCATAGAATCCGTCGTCATGCTCGCTTCTGGATCTCTAGTTCCTGCGGCGGTCCCAGTCCCCCGTCGACCTGCTCGGAGCCGTGTCAGGCATGGTCAAGCGTCCTGCGCTGACTACGGCTGTATTCAGGCGGTCTGCCGCCAAGCCAAACGCTGGGCTCGTTACGAAAGGGAACGTGACCACGCGGCCGGCTTGGCTGCCAGAGTCGACTCGACCGAGGCTTCCGACCACGCTGTGATGCTCCGCAGCAATAATATGTCTGCTCAGAACATCGCAGACGCGTCCGGAATCTCTGTCACTCTAATCCGCCGCCTGCTCCGCCCCATGGGGGAGCGGCCAGACCGGATCTCCAGGTATACAGCGGATGCTGTTCTCGGCGTCTCCTTGTCGTCCCACTCGGCACGACGCGACGAAGACGGGCGGGGTCTAACTGACGCCACTTGCGCAGCCGATCTACTTACTACCTTGGCTGCCGCAGGTTGGTCGGCCACTTATCTCGCCACTCGTTTGGGCATCAGTGCACGGACCATCACTGCGATACGCAGTCGGAAACGTCGTCGCATCCGCATTGTTGTTGATCAAGGCATTCGTGACCTCTACCCCCGACTTGCCGGGGCCGATGGTGGTCTGTGACGGGCAACGCTCCTGGGGTTGCGGCTGGTGATGCCGCATGCAACCCACCGGAGAGCCTCAGTCTCCATCGTCCCATTCGCAAGATATCGCGTAAGTGACCTAGTCGACGCAAGGAAGGCGCCGCTTCGTGTCAAGCATCACCGATCAGAGATACCCTCTGGTCCACAGAATCCGACAGGGTGCGGCAGTAGCCGCGGCAGCGCTCACCGGCATATTGGTCCTGCCTGCGTGTAGCGGCGGTGATTCTGCGAAGCCAATGCCAGACTCCGGGTCGGCTCCGGCTCCGGCATCCACGGATTCTTCAACGTTCGTGGATCCGACCACGGCAGCGAAGGATAAGGTGGCTGTCGTTTTCCAGCAATTGGTTGACGCGGAGACTACTGGGTTTGCGCGAGCAACGTTTGCCGGTACGGACATCGAGCACTATGCCTCTGGGCAGGTCCTGGCCGATGACAAGGGCGCGCTGCTGGTCAATCGTGCCAACGGCGTTGTCACGAAGGGCAAGCCCGCGTTCAGGGTCACCAAGATCACTGTGGACCTAGGAGTGACACCCCACAGGGCCACGTTGTCGGTTTGTTGGGATGACACTGGCTGGACGCCGGTGAAGCAAGCCACTGGTGAAAGCGTTGCCGCTCCGATTCGTGCTCAACGATATGTGGTGAACTCCAAGCTCCGTACGATCGGAAACCGTTGGGTTGTCACGGACAGCAATGCCGCTCGGGATCAGATGTGTTGAGGCATCTACTGGCAGTCTCCATAACGGTGTGCGGTGTCATGCTTGGATCGGCCGGCTTGGTGATCGCAGATGGTGGGACGTACTGCCCATCGAGGGGCGACTGCCAGGTCGGAGTGCTCCTACCTGGCAACTTCGGCAACCCGAAGCCAAGCGCCCATGTTTCGGGTGGCACCACCGCCCGCCGGTGTGTGCACACGCTGCGGGATGTGGAGGTGCCTTGCTACCTGCGGGATCTGGGGTGGTGGAGCCTGAACTGCTATTTCAAGATGATGGAGCCGCAGCCGCCGGCCGGCGATCCGGCCTGGCAGGGCCACAGACCGGGTGATGGCGCGGTGTATGACGCGTACTGCCCGGATGAGGGGCCGCCGGTGCAGTGGCGGGCTGCTCCGCCGCCGGGCATGGACGGTGGTGTCGATCCGGCCCAGCTCGCGGCCGAGGCGGTGAAGCGGTTGCCAATCGACGGCCCGGACATCGGAATCGTACCGGAGCAAGGCACAACGGGGGTGGTTGGGATGCCGGTGTGGCTGTGGAACCGCACCAGTCCCCGGACCTGGGGCCCGGCGGTGGAGTCGGTGTCGGCGGGCGGCATCACGGTGACGGCGACCGCGCGCGTATCGCAGATCGTGTGGGACATGGGCGACGGCCATACCGTCACGTGCGGCGCAGGCACCCCCTACAAGGAGTCGGATGGGGCGAAGGAATCCCCCAGCTGCGGCTACCGCTATGCCACCACGTCCGACAGTGGAGTGGGCGACGTGTTCTGGGTGACCGCGACCGCCACGTGGGACGTGCACTGGGGCGGCGGCGGGCAGCGCGGCGACCTCACGACGACCCGCAGCTCCCAAGTCCAGGTGGTCGGACAAGCCCAGTAGTCGGCTGGGGACCGGCTGGAGTACCCATCACATACTGCATCTCGTCGTCAGTAGCGCAGGGGGCTCCCTCCACAAGGATGACTGGTGACGAAGAGACCTTCGGGGTGTTCTCCACGAGCTCGGGATCAAGCGGTAGCTCCTGGCAGAGTGCGCTCAGGTCCACGGCGTCAGCGACGTCCGTGCTGACTGCCGCGGCCAGACCGTCGAGGGTGGCTGTGCGTGCGGCGGCGTTCGCGTTGCCCGCAGCACGGTCGCCGTCTGCGCGGGCAGCGTGAAATATCTGACTTCGGCCGGAAGCCCGGGACCGCGGTGGCGTGGTGGTCGCGCACGACGCGCTTGGCCCACTTGCGGGCGATCTTGTTGCGCAGCGTCGCAGTCTGGTGCCTGGCCTCCTTGAGGTAGCCCTTGGACGCGGCCTGTCCGTGAGCAGGCTTACGGCGGGCCATCATCGGCTGGTAGCGAGCGAGGCGCTGGGTGGCGGGCAGCGGCTTGGGGGCGGTCGCCACGACGAACGAGGCGTGTCAGTGCCGAGGCTGTCCCGGTACACGCGTACCGACGATGGTGCGGACGGCAGGTCCCGTGACCACACCACCGTCAGCACGATGCCGCCGGCCAGGTGCAGGTACCCGTTCTTGAGCCCAAACCGCCGGTGGTGTGTCAGCGTCGGCGCGGCCTCGCGCCTGCGCTCGACGCGGGGGATCCCGGCCCGCTGCCTCATCAGCAGCCGAGGATGCCTCCACCGTCCACACCGGGACCGCACCCCGGGCCATGGCGTCCCTCCGCAACCTCGCCATAGGCCTGCTCAAGATCCTCGGAGCCGACAACATCGCCAAAACCACCCGCGCAATCCGCGACCAACCCGAACGAGCACTCCCACTTCTGGGCATCACCAACAAGCCCGAACCTTAAGGAACTTGATCAAGCCCTGGCTTACGGGGGAAGGCCCGCGTGGCGTGACGAGAGCTGGGGCCAAACCACCCACGTGCGCGTTCATGGTGGTGTGGTGTTTGCGTGCCTGAATATGCCGACAAGGCAGAAGATCTGCGCCAAGTGTTCGAGGGGCTGAACGTCTTGGTCTTTGTGGGCGGTAGGCTTGCAGAGCTAGCCTTTGCAGGGCCAAGCACTGCGATGGGCCGTACCCTGGCGCGTCGCGAACTTGCGTCCAGCGGGCGCAGTTGAGGGCCCCGCTCGCCCCCCCCAGCGGGGCCCTCAGATTTTTCCTTTTTAGTGAAACCGGCGTCGTTGGTGAAGCAAGTAACCGCGCCCTGGAAGATGTGTCACGGTCCATGGGACGACGCGCAACAGACGCAGACACCATGGACCGCAGGACCTGCTCTGGCTGCGGTCCCTGAGCCATCTGGCGAGCACACCCACTGCTCTTGCAGGAGGGCGTGCCAGGATCTACGTTCGATGAGCTGCATGTGCTGTGGAGTGGACATGACGGAGCCCCAAAAACCCCACCTGACGCCCGAGCGCCGAGCGGCACTGATGGCGAACTTGCGGCTACGCCAGGATTTCGTAGAAAAGGCCGATCTAGACTTGAAACGGCATATCGCCAGGGCGTCTGAAGAGGGCATGTCTTTGCGTGAGATCGCCAGTGTGCTTGGCCTGAAAAGTCCAGACACCGCCTTGAGGTGGCGGGATGAGGGGGAGCGAGCCGGGGCGTAGTCCCCTCTGTTGCGTGACAACGACCCCAAGGCGTCTGCCTTGGGGTCGTTGTGCGCCCCCGGTTGCTGTGCTGCCTGTGAAGCGATCGAACCGGGTGCGGTTCATGGATCCTCATCAAGCATTATCACGTGTCCATCGCAGCCACGGCTTATGGTCCGGTTTTGAAGCATGTGATTCAGGAGCGTGAATCGCTCACTTGTGTCACCAAACGGAACTTGCCTGCCGAATGTGCGAGAAGGCGGCCAACCCGGCATCACCAAGCCATAGGCTGCTTTTGTCATTGTGTGGAGCATGACACAGTGGAGGGCCTTTCAAGGGGTTGAAGGCCCTCCACTACTGCTGGCTCAGGGCGTGAAGGTTACGCCACCAGGAGGTCGGCCGTCCTCGCCGAGTGGCCCCGTGTCACCGCCCACCACGAGACATGCCATCGGGATCGATGGACCGTGGCCGCCGCTGTGGGCATCGGCAATGTGCCTGACGCCCGTTACTGGAGGAACGTCGCGGCGAACTGGCCCGGTTCCAGAACATGACGGCCAGCCTGCGTACTTCGGGGAACAAGCCCGACATCGGTGGCTACTGCAAGGTGCGCCGGCAGGCTTGGATGGCGTCCGGGGAGATTGCCTGCCATCGTCCTTCCCAGAGAGAACTCTGCCGGAGTGAGGCTGGTCCGGGCTTGTCTTAATCCGGCTGGTGCTGATCGTGGATGAGTTGGTGGACGTTCCCCAGCCTGCGTGAGTCAAAAATTCCTGCCTGCCTGGTTCCGCCGGATACACGAGACTCCACGACCGTCGTCACGTTGGGCTGCCCGTTCATCCGCTGGAAGCGACTCATCGCTCGCGAGGCAGCCAGCCGCAACTGAGAATCTCCAAATTCCGGCGCGCATCGGACACATCAACGGGATATGGACTGTGAACGCTCATCCACTGTAAACGACTGTCAATGCCGCAAGTGGAATAATCACCCCTAACCGCCAATATCTTCGATCAGGTGCCTGTCAGGGCGATGGCACTGAGGGTCGAATTATGATGTGCGCGGTCGCCGCATGTCTGCCACGGCCATGCTCATGCTCGACCAACTTCGCGCCACTTCCAGATCTCGCCACCCCTGAAGCTGACCCAACTGTGGTTGCCGAGCGGATCGTTGCCACCATGCTCGCAACACCGGGCACCTGCATTTACTCGGAGGTGCCGTGTTGGTGATTGCGTGGGGATCGATGCTGAGTTCGTGCACTTATTGGCTAACGCGTGCTGCATGTACTGCCGAAGAGCTGGCTGACGAGCCGTCCTGCGGTGGCTGATGCGGCGTCGGCCTCTGGCGCAGAAATACTATTCCTGTCGGGATCCGGAGCCGAGCAGTCGTTCACTGCTCGCAACGCCGCGTCGTCGTTTATCTATTTGTGATGCTCAAGTTCCGCTCAGATACGGTGACTCACTTCACGCGATCTCATTAAGTTCCACCTTCAAGTACAGGTCAACCGAGAGTCAGCCGACGAGGATGGAGCACGCGCCGATGACCGAAGTGCCGGTGACCGAGGACGCCGTTCCGGCGCCCGACGACCTGGTCGTACTGAAGGACGTGAACAAGCACTTCGGCGCGCTGCACG
>NZ_JARAVK010000376.1:0-6206 GCF_033792765.1 Streptomyces sp. PA03-6a
GCCCTCGGGGGACGGGGCCGGTGAGGGCGGCGACGGCCGAGCCGACCTCCGCCCTGCCGCTGCCGTCGGCCGGCACTACCGGACACCCTGACCCCATGTCAGCTCCCGGTGGGCCCCGCCGGATTCGGCGAGCGCGAGGCCGGCGACGCCCGCGTGCAGCGCGCCCCCGGACAACCTCTGCGCCAGCGCCCCGGCCGGCGGCGTCGGGCACGGCCACGACGGTCGGCTCGGTGCCCGCGGCCGACCGTGCGACGGGCAGCGGCGCGGCGTTCTCGGCGGGCACCGGACGCACCGCCGGATCCACGAGGGCGCTCCACTCCACTCGGGTGAACGCCGGGCTCTCGGGGCTGGGGGGCGGGCGGCCCCTCCAGGGTGATCGGCACCTGGTCACCGCATATGGCGTGCCCATGCCGACGCGCGAACGGCGCGGCCGGGGCGCACCGCACATGCGCCCCGGCCGCTGGAAGGGGTGGCTCGTCCTGCCCTGAGGACTACAGAGCGAGACCGGTCAGGACCAGGACCCGCTCGTAGGTGTAGTCGTCCATGGCGTACTTGACGCCCTCGCGGCCCACGCCGGAGTCCTTGACGCCGCCGTAGGGCATCTGGTCGGCCCGGTAGGAGGGGGCGTCGCCGATGATGACGCCGCCCACCTCCAGCTCGCGGTGGGCGCGGAAGGCGATCTGCAGGTCGTGGGTGAACACCCCGCTCTGCAGACCGAACTTGGAGTCGTTGACCGCCGCGAAGGCCTCGTCGGTGCCGTCCACCTTGTGCAGGGACAGGACGGGGCCGAAGACCTCCTCGGTGGCGATGATCGCGTCCGCCGGCAGGTCGGCGAGCACGGTCGGCTCGTAGGCGGCGCCGTCGCGCCGGCCGCCGGTCAGCAGCTTGGCGCCCTTGCCCAGCGCGTCCTCGACCCACGACTCCACGCGCTCGGCGGCCTTCTCGTCGACGAGCGGGCCGACGTCGGTGGCGTCGTCCGAGGGGTCGCCGGTGACCTGGGCGCGGACCTTGGCGACGACCTTCTCCACCAGCCGGTCGTACACGGACGCGTCGGCGATGACCCGCTGGACGGAGATGCAGGACTGGCCGCCCTGGTAGTTGGAGAAGGTGGCGATGCGGTTCGCCGCCCACTCCAGGTCCTCCTCGGAGGACCAGTCGGCCAGGACGACGGCTGCGGCGTTGCCGCCCAGCTCCAGGGTGGTGTGCTTGCGCGGCACCGAGTCCATGATCTGGTAGCCGACCCGGTCGGAGCCGGTGAAGGAGATGACCGGCAGCCGCTCGTCCCGGACGAGGGCGGGCATGCGGTCGTTCGGGACGGTGAGCACGCTCCACGAACCGGCCGGCAGGTCGGTCTCGGCCAGGATCTCGCCCAGGAGGAGCGCGGAGAGCGGGGTCGCCGGGGCCGGCTTCAGGATGATCGGCGTGCCGACCGCTATCGCCGGGGCGACCTTGTGGGCCACCAGGTTCAGCGGGAAGTTGAACGGCGCGATGCCGAGCACGCTGCCGCGCGGGAAGCGCCGGGTCAGCGCGAGGCGGCCCACGCCGCCCGCGTCGGTGTCCAGGCGCTGGGCCTCGCCGCTGTTGAAGCGGCGCGCCTCCTCCGCCGCCCAGCGGAAGACGGACACGGCACGGCCGACCTCGCCGCGGGCCCACTTGACCGGCTTGCCGTTCTCCGCGGTGATCAGCCGGGCGATCTCCTCGGAGCGCTCCGCCAGCCGCTTCGACACGTGGTCCAGGGCCGCGGCCCGCACGTGGGCGGGGGTCGCGGCGAACTCCGCCTCGACCGCCTTGGCGGCGGCGACGGCCTCCTCCACCTGGGCGGGGGTCGGCACGCCGACGGAGGCCACGACGCTGCCGTCGTACGGGTTCACGACATCGAAGGTGTCCTCGCCGGTGGCGGGGCGGCCGGCGAGCCAGAAGGCGGTGGAGGTGCTCATGCGGACCACGGTAGGGCGGGCGGCACCCGGCCGGTCTTGTCCAGAGCGTCCTGCGGGTCCCGCCCTGTGCGACGTTTTGGCAGACCGTGTCAGCCGCCGGACTTGAGGGCCAGCCACAGCTCCATGCGGACGTCCGGGTCGTCCAGCGAGCGCCCGAGGATCTCCTCCACGCGCCGCATCCGGTAGCGCAGCGTGTGCCGGTGGACCCCGAGGTCCGCCGCGGCGGCGTCCCACTGCCCGTGCCGGGACAGCCACGCCCGCAGGGACGCGACCAGGTCACCTCGGGCGGTGGCGTCGTGCTCGCGCAGCGGCCGCAACAGGCCGTCGGAGAAGGCCCGTACCGCCTCGTCGCTCAGCAGCGGCAGCACCGAGCCGGAACCGACCTCGTCGTGCTCGATGAGACTGCGGCCCCGCCGCCGGGCGACCGCCAGCGCGCGCTCGGCCTGCTCGTGCGCGCCCGGGACACCCGCGGCACCCACCGCGGCGGACAGCCCGGCCACCAGGTCCTCGCTCCCGTCGACCACCGCCACGCAGGCCGGCATCACCGCGCCGTCCGCGGCCGCGAGCACCGTCAGCCGGTCCTGGTCCCGCACCGCCAGCACGGGCTCCGCGGCCCGCATCCCGGCCGCCTCCACCCGCTCGGCCAGCAGCCCCACGGCGTCCCCCGCGGCCTCCGCACGCTCGGCGACCAGCACGCGCACGGGGGCGTCGAACAGCCCGCCGTACAGCCGGCCGGCCACGGTGCGGGCGTGCTCGGGCTCGCCGGCCAGCAGCATCCGCAGCAGCGCGGCGCCCAGCCGCTGCTCGGTGTCCTGCAGCGCGCGGGACTGCTCCAGCGACAGCGTCAGCAGCGCGACGGCGGCATGCACGAGGTAGCGGTCCGAGGTGTCCAGCCGCTCCTCCGTGCCGACCGCGAGGAAACCGCGGGGGCGCCGGCCGGTGCCCAGTGACTGCAGCTCCACGCGGTCCTCGGTGCCGGCCGGTCCCGCGACCGCCGCACTGGCCGGGGCGGGCCTGCCGCGCAGCCGCTCCACCTCCCCGGCGAGCCGCGCCGCCCGCCGCCCCGCCCACTCCGGCGCCGCGGCCACCACCGCGCCCGACGCGTCGTACAGCGCCGCCCAGCCGTTCAGGTGCGCCGCCAGCCGCGACAGCAGCGCCGTCGTCCCGTCCGGAGCGAGCGCCGCCCGGGTCAGCTCCCGCTGCGCCTCGAACCCCGCGGTCACCGCCTTGTACCGGTCGGCAGCAAGCTCCGCGGAGACGGCCTTGCTGATCGCGATGAACGGGGTCTTGTGCGGCACCTCCAGCAACGGCAGCCGGTGCGCGGCCGCCGCGTCCACGAGCGCCTGCGGCACGGTGTCATGGCTCAGCCCCACGCCGAACCCGAGGCCCACGACGCCGGCCCCGGCCAGGCGCGCCACGTACTGGCCGAGCACCTCGGGCGAGCCGACGTCCAGCTTGAGGCCCGTGGTGAGCAGCAGCTCGCCGCCCTCCAGGTACGGCGCCGGGTCGTCCAGCTCGCTGGTGTGCACCCAGCGGACGGCGGCCTCCCCCAGGCGGTCGCCTCCGGCGAGGACGGCCAGCTTCAGGACGGGGTTCCGCAGCAGCGAGGCGAGCGTGGGGGGCACGGGCTTTTTCTCCATCTCGGAGTGCGTTCACATCCGATTCTGCCTCACCGTATACCTGCGGTGCGGTGCCGTCTTCGTGTGCGGCGCCGCGGTTGTTGCTGTTGCGGTTTCTCCCCCACCCGCCCTCCCGATTGCCCGGCGCGGTCAGTGCGGGCCTGCGCTCCGTTGGTGTGGGGTCGGTGCCGCGCCGGGGTACGCCCCCAGCCTTCGGCCGAGGGGGCACCCCGCCACACCCCCTTCGGTCGTGTAGGCGACTAACGGCCGGACGGGGTGAGAAGGCGGTCCGGGGTTGCCGCAAGTGCCCCACTCACCCCCCACCGGCCGTCATGCGCCCCAACCGGCGTGAGGGGGTGTGGCGGGGTGCGCCCATGGGGGTCCCCCCGGCCGAAGGCTGGGGGAGACGAGCGGAGCACGCGGTGCCCAACGATGTAGGCGTAAACCGCGAGCGCTGTGGGGGTCCCCCCGGCCGAAGGCTGGGGGAGTGCGCCGGCGCGGCCCCGACCCAGGCACACGTTGCGCAGGCCCGCACTGACCGCGCCGGGCAATCGGGAGGGAGGGCGGGGGATGCCCGCCGCAGGCGCACCGCACCCGCACACGAACGACGGGCCGTACCGCGAACCCCGGTCTGCGAAGCGCAACGCACCCGCACAGAAACCGCTCAGGCGCGCAGATCGACCAGCACCGGAGGGGCGTGCTCCCCGTCGACCGCGGTGAGGGAGACGACCGCGTGCCCCGCAGGGACCCCGTGCGCGAGCTCGGACGCGGACCAGCGCTCGCGCTCGACCCGGCGCACCGTCACCGACTCCGCCGTGACCGCCTTCCCGGTCACCAGGCGCCGCACGGCATGCAGCACCCGCGTGAGCGGCTCGTCCGCGACGATCTGGCGGTTCGTGACGTCGTGGACGTCCACCCACTCCTTGCCCCACACCTCGGCGAACCGCGCGCCGTCCCAGGCCGTGAGGCCGGCCAGGGCGGCCCGGCAGCCGACGGCGCCGAGCAGGGCACCCCGGAGCACTTCGGGGACGTCGTCCAGCGTGCGCAGCGTGAGCACCGCGCCGGCGTTGGCGGAGCGCATGCGCTGCAGGCCGCGCACGGATTCCGCGGTCACCGTGTGGGAGGCGTCGTCGAGGACGAGGCAGGCGAACAGGGAGCGGTCCTGCCGGGCCGTGGCGCACTCGGCGAACTGGGCGAGGACGAGCCGCGCCAGCATCCGGGAGACCTCGGCGTGGCCCCGCTCCGGGAGGTCGATGCGGACCCGGAGCGGGTGCTCGAGGCCCCGCAGCGAGAACGGGTGGCTGCCGCCGGTGGTGTCGAAGAACCCGGCGAACGCGGGCCGGTCGAGCAGCGCGATGCGGTCGGCGAGCAGCGGGCCCGCGTCGCCGGGCCGGGCGGACTGCCGTTCCCGTGCGTCGAGTTCGCGCAGCTGGCCCTGGGCGGCGCCGCCGCGGGCCTGGAGGGCGGAGCGGAGCGCGGCCAGGGCCGAGGGGGTGCCGTCGAGGAGTTCGCGCAGCTCGGGGACGGAGGGGAAGCGGCCGTGGGCGGCGTGGAAGGGCCCGAGGAGCTGGGCGAGGGCGGTGGCGGCGCGGCGGCTGTCGCCGCCGGGCAGCGCCGCGGCGAGGTCGCCGACGAGGGCCTCGGAGAGGAAGCCCGCGGCCTCGTCGGGGTCGGAGGTGCCGCCGTACAGGTCGAGGTCGTACGCGGAGTCGGGATGGCCGATCTTGACGACGACGTCGAAGGACTCGTCCGGTGCGAGCCGTGCCCCCTCGGTGCCGACCACGACCACGGCCGCCCGCCCGGCGAGGGCCTGCAGGCACATGAGCTCCAGCGCGGGCCGCACCAGGCGCACGGTCTTGCCGGAGCCGGGCGGCCCGACGGCCAGCAGGGACGTGCCGAGCACGGACGGGTCGAGGGCGTAGCCGGCGCCGCGGTGGGAGCGGGGGTTGCGCTCGTCGTCGGGCGCGGCGCCGATGCGGACCTGGCCGGCGAGCAGGTCGTGCCGGGCGGCACGGGCGGGCAGGTCGCGGGCGCCGGACGGGTGGGCGCAGGCGGCGGCCCCGTAGCGCAGGACGGTGTCGGTGAAGGCGGTCAGCCGGCCGGGCTCGGAGCGCACGGACTGCCAGGCGCGGGACAGGCGGGCGAAGTCGACGTCGTTCATCAGCCCGGAGCGCGCGTCCTCGGCGAGCCGGTCCGCGGCGTCGGCGGCGCCGCCCTGGCGGAGCGCGGGGAAGGCCGCCGGGTCCTGCGCGGGGTCGGCGGGTTCGCGGCTGGCGGCCGCGGCCTCCTCCTCGCGGGACCGCCGGAGCGGGGTGGTGATGAAGCGGCGCCACAGTTCGGCCCAGCGGCCGATGCGGGCGAAGAAGACCAGCAGGGCGCCGCCGATGAGCGCGTAGTAGAGGTACGAGGCCCACAGGTAGGCGGTCTGGTTGCCGCCCGCCCGGCGCCAGGAGTCGGGGGTCAGGGCGAGCAGCGGCCACAGCCAGTAACTGCCGAGGTAGCCGTTCCACAGCAGGGACCACAGCAGCCAGCCGCCGAGGAAGGAGATCAGGGCGCCGGCGACGAGCTGGCGGCCTGATCTCCTTCCTCGGCGGCTGGCTGCTGTGGTCCCTGCTGTGGAACGGCTACCTCGGCAGTTACTGGCTGTGGC
>NZ_JARAVK010000377.1:0-6170 GCF_033792765.1 Streptomyces sp. PA03-6a
CGACGCCATCACCACCCTGGCCCACAACCACACCCTCACCGGCCTCATCGAACTAGGCCCAGACAGCACCCTCTCCCCACAAACCCAAAACACACTGGACGCTATTCACACCACCACACCCGCAGCCTCTGGTACTGCAGTCTCCGGTACTGCGGTGGCTGATGGTGTGGAGCGGGGTCCGGTGGTGGTAGGAGCCCTGCGCCGGCAGCGGTCCGAAGTGGGCACTGTCCTGTCCGCGCTGGCCGCATTGTTCGTGCAAGGTGTACCGGTCAACTGGACCGGGACAATGCCCGGCACCGAACGAAACCCCGCACCAACCACCACACCGACACTGCCGACCACGGTCTTCCAGCGTGACTGGTACTGGCCGGGCCCGCCCGTTGCGGTCGCTGGCGACCCGACCAGTGCTGGCCTGGACCGGATCGAGCACCCGGTGCTCAGTGCGGTGGTCCACGATCCTGACACCGGCGGCATGGTGCTGACCGGCGTGGTCTCACAGGCCACCCATCCGTGGGTGGCCGACCACGTCGTGGCCGGTGCGGTCCTGATGCCGGGTGCAGCATGGGTCGAGCTGGCGTCGCAGGCCGCAGACCAGCTGGGCTGCGACACTGTTGATGAACTGGTCCTCAATACCCCGATGCCACTGGCTGACCAGGAGACACGCCGAATCCAGGTCAGTGTGGCCCCCGCAAACGAGACCGGTCGTCACCCCGTCACGATCTACTCCCGCCCCCACACCACAAGCCAGACGAACAGCGCCGAGTGGGTGCAGCATGCCAGTGGATACCTGACCAGCCGCCCCACCACCACAGTGCCCCACTGGGGCGAGACCCAGTGGCCACCCGCGGGATCCACTCCCGTGGACACCGACCGGTTCTACGAGACACTGCCCGGCCTGGGCTACAACTACGGCCCCCTCTTCCAAGGGGTCCGCGCCGGCTGGCAGCGCAACGAACACATATTCGCCGAAATCACCCTGCCCACCGAGCAGGACAACATGGAACAGGACCAGGCCACGGAAGGGTTCGGGATCCACCCGGCTCTGCTCGACGCCGTCCTGCACACCATGTTCATCCCCAAGACCGCGAACGATCCGGCGAACACCGACCAGGGGGTGATGCTGCCCTTCGCATGGAACGCAGTCACCCTGCACGCCACCGGAGCAACCACACTCCGGGTGCACCTGTCCCCCAACGGCGACAGTGGAATATCGCTGCTTGCAGTCGACCCCGAAGGCAACCCAGTGATCAGCATCGCGTCACTGGTGACCCGCCCAGTCCGCCCGGCCGATCTGGCCCCAGCCCGCACCAGTCACGACGATGGGCTATGGCAGATCCACTGGAACCGTCTGGAAACCACCTCCGCCAGCACAAGCACCACCGAAGACAAACCCCTTCAAGACAGACCGCCACTGCTGATCAACAATGCCGGCCAGCTCGCCACTAGCGACCCAGCCGAAGTGCAATGGATACTGCTCACCCCCGGAACACCCACTGACCAGGCGACAGAACCCGAACACGCCAGGGCAGAGGTCATGCGAGTGGTCCAGATACTCACCACCCTGCTCACCGAGCCCGCCTGGCAGCACACCCAGATCGTGGTCACCACCCGACAGGCCACCGAGATCACCGCGTCCGAAAGGCAGGTAGACCCAGTTGCCGCCGCAATCGGCGGCATGGTCAGAACAGCCCAGAACGAACACCCCGGCCGGATCACACTCATCGACCTGACCAACCAACACACCACCCCGCACGACATCACCAAGGCCGTTTCCACAGCACTGCCCCACGCAATCGAACACGGGGAAACCCAAATCGCCATCAACCCCGACGGCACATGGACACCCCGCCTGACCCCAACCGGTCAGGACACACTGCTGGTACCCGACGGGAACACGCCGTGGAACATGCGTGCCACCGGGACCGGGACCGTAAGCGGAGTGGAGTTGAGCGCCAGAGCACAGCTGCTCGAGCCGTTGACCGGTCGCCAGGTCCGGGTCGCGGTACGGGCCGCCGGCCTGAACTTCCGCGATGTCCTGATCGCATTGGGCAAGTACCCCGGCGATGCAAGCATGGGGGCTGAGGCCGCGGGTGTGGTCGTTGAGGTTGGTCCAGAGGTGACCACCTTGGCTGTCGGCGACCGTGTGACGGGCATGCTGCGCCAGATCGGACCAGTCGCAGTGGCTGACGAGCGGGTGGTGACGCGTTTCCCCGATGAGTGGTCGTTCGCACAGGCTGCAACTGTTCCCGTAGTGTTCTTGACTGCCTACTACGGGCTGGTGGATCTGGCTCAGCTGAAAGCTGGAGAAGCACTTCTCGTCCACGCCGGTACCGGCGGTGTAGGCATGGCAGCGATCCAGCTGGCCCGATACCTGGGTGTCGAGGTCTACGCCACGGCCAGCCCCGGAAAACAAGACCAGTTGCGTCAGTTGGGACTAGACAAGCCGCACATCGCCAATTCACGCACTCTGCACTTCGAACACGAGATTCTCCACGCCACTCAGGGACATGGTGTGGATGCGGTCCTGAACTCGCTCACAGCCGAGTTCATCGATGCGTCTCTACGCCTTTTGCCGCGCGGAGGCCGATTCATCGAAATGGGCAAAACCGACATCCGCCCAGCTGAGGATATCGCCCTCTCTCACCCTGATGTGTTGTACCAGGCGTTCGACTTGATGGAAGTCGATCCGGACCAGATCCAGCGGATGATGGCTCATTTGATGGAGCTGTTCCACATAAGGGCGTTGAATCCGCTGCCGTTGACCGTCTGGGACATCACCCAGGCCCCTCAAGCACTGCGCTATATGTCCCAGGCGCGACACACTGGTAAGAACGTTGTCACTATTCCTCGGCCGCTTGATCCGTCGGGGGTGGTGTTGATTACCGGGGGAACCGGGACGCTGGGTGGCCTGGTCGCCCATCATGCGGTCTCGGTGTGGGGAGCGCGCAATGTCGTGCTGGCCTCCCGGCAAGGACCCGAGGCACCCGACGCGAGCCAACTGGCCGAGCAACTACGCCAACATGGTGCCCGGGTCCAGATTGTGGCGTGTGACGTGTCCGACCGTGACCAGGTCGCGGCGCTGCTGGCCCAGGCCTCCACCGATGCGCCCCTAACCGGAGTGATCCACGCCGCGGGCATGGTCGACGATGCGGTCATCGACCGGCTCGACGCCGACCAACTGGACCGGGTTTTCCGGCCCAAGCTCGATGCCTCGGTCTGGCTGGACCAACTGACCCGAGGACTGAACCTACCGGTATTCGTGGTGTTCTCCTCGGTGGCCGGTGTCATGGGCACCGCCGGACAAGGCGCCTACGCCGCAGCCAACGCATTCCTTGACGGCCTCATAGCCCGCCGGCGAGCCGCAGGTGAAGCCGGAGCATCCCTCGCCTGGGGCTACTGGGCCCAGACCAGTGGAATGACCGAGCACCTCAACTCCACAGACCTGGCCCGCGTACGCCGGACAGGAATGCGATCAATCCAAACCGAACAAGGCCTGACCTGGCTGGACACCGCACTCCGCACCGGCCACCCAGTAACAGTTGCAGTGCCATGGGACCAAACCGTCCTGCGCGACCAGGCCCAGCAAGGAAACCTGCCGGCACTACTGCGAACCCTCACCCGCCGAGTCCGCCCACTAGCCCGGACACAGGCTGGAGCAAGCACAGACTTCCGCACTCGGCTGGCGGGGCTGGAAACTGCGGCCCGGATGGCACTGCTGACCGATCTGGTGCGTGAGGAAGTCGCGCAGGTACTCGGAATATCCGACACCGCCGCGGTTCCTGCAGCACGGGCATTCAAGGAAGCCGGCTTCGACTCACTCACCTCCGTCGAACTGCGCAACCGACTCGCCACCCGCACCGGAGTCAGCCTGCCTGTAACCCTGGTCTTCGACCACCCCACCCCCAACCAGGTAGCCACATATCTCCATGAACAACTGATGGACCACTCACCTGCTAGCGCTAGCTCGTCAGGAGCCATGCAACTATTTGATCGACTCGAGAAAGAAATTTCCGGACTTACTTCTCTCACAACCGACAATCACCTGGAAAGGAAGGCTCGACAGATTGTCGAGCTACTAAATTCCAAGATATCGACCAAGCCTCGCGACGCGACTGACGATATCGACTGGGAATCCGAGGGGGACATCTATTCAATTATCGACCGGGAGTTGGGCCTCGAGTAGCATCCATCTTTTCGACCCGGTCACACGACTCTGATCTTTACGTTCTGGTTTAAGGTACGCCATGAACGTGGCCTCAGAGTTCAGTCCGCAGTGGTGACCAGTCCCGGATGGAGATGCTGATGCAGATGTCGTCAGCGCCCGCCGGGCTGGTCCCACAGCGGGCGTGATTACTGAGGTTTTCAGGTCGAGGTCGGTGGGGCGATGGTCAGGCCAGTTCCGGCAAAGCAGCCTTTGATGAGGCCGGGTCGCAGCTGGATGTGTCGCAGGCCGCACCGGAGGGTCTGGGTGAGGTGGTCAGGATCAGTGAACGCGACATTGGCCATCGGTCCGCGCCGTAGGAGCGACCAGATGCCTTCCACCAGGTTGAGGTCAGGCGCGTAACTGGGCAACTGTAAAACGGTGAGCCAGTCGTGGTCGGCCGCGTACCGCTTCATGCCGGCGGCCAGGTGAGTGTTCGAGATGCCCCTATGGCTCGTCAAACCGCCGATCAGGTGCCTGTGCTCACCAAAGGCCGGATGTGCCGGTAGAGCTCTCGGGCGACGTACTGCTTGAGGCAGCGGATGATCTCGCGCCTGGACATGCCCTCGGCGGTGCGTGGTTGCAGGTAGGCCTGGGTGCGTTCATCTCAGCGCAGGCGGGACTGGGCTATGCGGTAGAGGGCGGCATTGGCCTGCCGATGGCCGCCGCGGTTCAGCCGTCGCCGTTGGGTCTTCCCGGAACTGCTCGACCGGGCTGGCCCCGCACAACGCGGCGAACGATGCCTCGTCTGTGAGCCTGTCCGGTTTGTCACCTGCGACGACGAGGAGAACCGCGGCACTGCCGGGGCCCACTCCCACGACCTCCACGCCTGTTCTGCGACAGTGCTCGCTGCGCTCGCCGGACCTTCGCCGAGCAGACAGCACGCTTGACCGTGAGATACGGTCGCCGCACGGCCGCCCTCGCCGAGATCGTGCAAACGATCGCCGTGGCACTGGCCGGGCGAGCCGGCGCCCGGCTCGCGGATGTCCTGCACATCCCGATCAGCCGAACCACCCTGCTCAACGTGGTGATGACGATGCCCGATCCACCCCGGCCCGCACTACGGGTACTCGGCGTCGACGACTTCGCCACCCGCCGCGGCCGACGCTACGGGACCGTGCTCGTCGACCTCGCCACGCATCGGGCCGTGGATCTCCTGCCCGGCCGCGGGAAAACACCCCTGGTGTCCTGGCTGGGCGAACATCCCAGCATCGAGATGGCCTGCCGGAACCGAGCCGGCCCCTACGCAGAAGCAGCAAGCGCCGGAGCACCCCAAGCCCCTCAGGTCGCCGACGCCTGGCACCTGTGGCACAACCTGGCCCATGCGGTCGAAAGCACCGTGATCACCCACCGGTCCTGCCTGACACAGGCGGCGCCGCCGCAGTCCGAACCCACGCGTACAAAGGCACCTCCCGACCCCGCTCTCAACCCCTCCACCGGCGACGAGAAATGGCTGGTCACCCGCACCCGAGGTCGCCCTCGCCGCGCGCGGTGAGCTGCTCGCGTCCTGGACGTACCGGCCCGTCGAGGGGATCCTCGCCACCGCCCGGCGCGGCGAGGGCGCCACCCGGCTGGACACCTGGCGGCCCTACCTGATCAGCCGCTGGAACCAGGGATGCACCAACGCCTCCGCCCTCTTCCCCGAGATCCGGGCCCAGGGCTACCCAAGACACACACCGCAAGCAGTGAGCCACTTCCTGCGTCCCTTGCGTGACACCTCCTGTCCCGATGCCCCGATCTGGCCAGACTGAGCTGCCACGTTCATGCCTTTGCCCGCATGATTTGCGACCGAACCGGCACCGATCTCCCCGCCTGGATCCCCGCGGTCCGTGCCGATGACCTGCCGCAGCTGCACGCTTTCGCTGACGCAGGGCCTTGTCCCTGTGGGATGGACACCTGTTCGTGTTGTTATGCGGCGAGTGTCAGGGTAGCTGACTGCCTCTCGTAGGCGATCGGTGACTGTTGTCCG
>NZ_JARAVK010000378.1:0-6137 GCF_033792765.1 Streptomyces sp. PA03-6a
CCGCAACCGGCCCCTGGACGCCGGCCCGTATGCCTTCGTCTGGGTCGACGCACTGACCCAGAAGGTCCGCGAAGGCGGCCGCATCATCAACGTCCACGCGTTGATCGCGGTCGGTGTCAACGCCGACGGACACCGCGAGATCCTCGGCCTGGACGTCGCCACCGCTGAGGACGGCGCCGGCTGGCTGGCCTTCCTGCGCTCGCTCATCGCCCGCGGCCTGTCCGGCGTCCAGCTCGTCGTCTCCGACGCCCACGCGGGCCTGGTGGACGCCGTCGGAGCCGTCCTGCCTGGGGCTTCGTGGCAGCGCTGCCGCACGCACTACGCCCGCAACCTGCTCTCCCAGGTCCCGAAATCGGCCCAGCCATGGGTGGCGACGCTGCTACGGACGGTCTTCGAACAGCCCGACACCGACGCCGTCAAAGCCCAGATGAAACAGGTCATGAACGCCCTGGAGAAGAAGTTCCCCAAGGCTGCCGAGCACCTGGGTGCAGCCCAACACGACCTGCTGGCCTTCACTGCCTTCCCTCGCGAGATCTGGCGGCAGATCTGGTCCAACAACCCGCAGGAACGACTGAACAAGGAAATCCGGCGCCGCACCGACGTGGTCGGCATCTTCCCGGACCGCACCGCCGTGATCCGCCTGGTCGGCGCGGTCCTGGCCGAGCAGAACGACGAATGGACCGAGGCCCGCCGCTACATGGGCCGCGACCTCCTCGCCAAAGCCCGCCTCCACCCGATCGAGTCACGAAACGACGACACCGCCCTGCCCACTGAACTCATCGCATAGCCTCGAAGAAGAGATCACCGAGTGGCCGTCGATACACCACTCCAGCGGACGTGACCCTGAGACGGATGGAAGCCCTGTCAGGGTTGGAATCGGGTCTTCACCGGCCGACTTTGGGGTGCTTCATGCTGGCGGTCACGAGAGGGCGGCAGCCTCGCGTTAGTGAACGCTTTTGTACCTTTCGCGGGCGCTGTGTTGTTTCTGCGTGGCGTCACGGCAGGAACGGGGGTCACGGGCCGACCCACGGCAGGTTGTAGGTCATGTGGTGCGGTCAGGGTGGGCGCGATTGGGCCTTGACCCCGGTTTCTGGACACGGGTTATGCGGCTTTGGCCAGCGTAGTTGATGTTGTTCGGAATGTTCGCTCGTAGGCGATGGGGCTGCGCTGTCTGAGGCTGGAGTGCCGTCGGACGGTGTTGTAGCGGTGCAGCCAGCGGATGAGGTCGAGGTGGGCCTCGCGTGCGGTGTCCCAGGCTCGGCGGCCTTGCAGGGTCTCGCGTTTGCAGGTCGCGTTGAACGATTCGGCGAGTGCGTTGTCCGCGCTGGAGCCGACGGCGCTCATGGACTGGGTGACGCCGGCCGTGTGGCAGGCGTCGGCGAGGGCCCGGCTGCAGTATTGGGCCCCGTGATGGCTGTGGAAGGTGGCGCCGGCGAGGGTGCCGCGGGTCCGTTCGGCCGCATGCAGGGCGTCGATGACAAGGCCGGCGCGCATGTGGTCGGCGATCGCCCAGCCGGCCAGGCGCCGGGAGGCAAGGGCGAGCGGATCAACCACAAGCGGATCGCGCGCGTGATGCGGAGCATCAATCTCGCGGGAGTCCGGCTGCGTCGAAGGCACCGCACCACCATCGCGGACCCGTCCGTGGCGAAGGCCCCGGACCTGATCGGCCGCGACTTCACCGCCGCAGTGGCCGTGGACCGGGGAGCGAACCAATAGACGGATACTCACTAATGGCGCGAAGATCCAAAAAAGTGTCGCGAAAATTCGACGCGGCAGGGGTGGTGCCTGCGAGAATTCCCCCGACAGGCTGATCCTGTCGATGCGCAGTTCATTCCTGGCAATCAGGCGGCTTTGGGGGAGTGGTGGAGCGGCCGCTATTTTTGCGGGAAGAATTTCTGTGGTTGAGGGTGCGGGATTTTCTTAATTCGAGACGATGGGTTAGGTGAATCGGCGACGTGGTCGGGACCTCTCTTGCGCGCCAATCCGATGCACTGCTGACGATTCGCAGACCGCGGCCTTATCTGACGGGGTTCGAACGAAGAAGATATGCCGCGGAACTGAAGGCTAAGTATGAGGCGGGAGCCTCTATCCGAGACTTGGTCCAAGAGACGAACCGCTCGTACGGGTACGTGCACCGACTCTTGGATTCTGCTGGCGTCACCTTCCGCCCGCGCGGTGGCGTGAAAGCTCGCCCCACTGCTGTGTGATGCCGTATCAGCAGCCATGCCATAAACGGTTCTAGAGGCCGCGGCGGCTGTTGCAGTACGGTCTTTCGGCGTGGAAAGAGAAATACGATGGCGGCATTGTCTTGGAGGGTTTGTTGCTGGCGCAGGGGAAGTACCGGTGCAGGAGACCGCACCGATGACCGTCGAGCGGCCGCCGACTTCTGAGTCTTCGGCGATCCTTTGGGAAGGTGAGGAACCGATTGATACGTGCCTCGCAGCCCAATCTACCCTCCCTGGTGATGACGCAGAGCGCTATGGCGAGAGGATCAGGGATTTGGAGAAGGAGATCGCCGATCTCCGGAATGTCAATGAGGCGCTTACAGCTCTGCTTGTTCACTTTGTATCAGAACTCGGTCCGGCTTCGGGCCTGATGAGTCGAACCACGTAGCCGGCACCGATGGCTCGCGGAACCTCGCGGTGACAGGGTCCCATCATGGTCGTTTTGGTCAGCGTGTTGTCGGCTGGGCCGTTCGCGTCGAGCGGGACAAGATTTTGCCCCGGGTGCTGGTCACCAGGAACAGCAGCAGACCGGCTGTGGTCAGGACGAAGCCAGCCCAGACGGTGGACAGGGTTCCCCAGCCCGCGTCGAGGGTGATGGCGCCGCCGATCGCGCCAAGTGAGTTGGCCAGGTTGAGCGCGGCCAGGTTGAGCGCGCCCATGAGGGTAGGGGCGTTCGGGCTGATAGCGGTCAGCCGGACCTGGATGGTGGGGATAGCGAACATCATGGTGGCGCCAACGCCGAACAAGCAGGGCAGGAGGATCGTCAGGTTGCTGCCGCCGATGCCGATCAGTACGAGGATCACCAGGACGCCGCTGTAGCCCCAGATGAGGCCACGGCTCTCGTGCTGGTCGGCGATGCGTCCGCCGTAGTAGTTGCCAACCCCCATGCCGACGCCGAAGACGGCGAGTGCGATCGGGATAAGAGAGGCGTCGCGCAGGGCCGCGTCGGTGATGAACGGGCCGATGAAGGTGTAGACGGCGAAGATGCTGGAGATTCCGAGCGCTGCAACGGTGACCATGAGCCAGACGTTGACTCGGCGCAGCGCGCCCAGTTCGTTCGTGATTGAGTTGCCGCGCAGGTCGCTGGTTCGCGGTAGCCAGGCGACCAGTGCGGCGCTGGCCATAAGGCCGATGGCGACTACGGTCCAGTACATGGCACGCCAGCCAATGCTCTGACCGATGAAGGTGCTAAGCGGCGATCCTACGATGGTCGCGACGGTGAGCCCGCCCATCACAGTGGCGAACGCCGTGCCGCTTCTTCCGGGGCCATACACGTATGCAGCGACAACGGCTCCGGCGCCGAAGAACGCGCCTTGGACACTTCCAGTGATGAACCGGAAGGCCACCAGCAGGGCGATGTTCGGGGCTAGTGCGGAGAGAACGTTGCCGACTAGGAACAGCACGATCAATCCGAGCAGCAGGGTGCGCCGGTTGACTCGGGCTCCTAGCAGGATGATCGCAGGGGATCCGATCACCACGCCGACGGCGTAAGCGGTGACCGCGTAGGTCGCGACTGGAATCGCTACGTTGAGATCGGCCGCGAAAAGCTGAATGATGCCGTTGCTGCCGAACTCACCGGTGCCGATCGCGAAGGTGCCCAGCGCCAGAGCGAGCAAGGTCAGTTTTGGATTGCGGATCGGCGCTTTTGCTGAGGTGTGGCGGAGCTCCTCGGCGACACACTGGCCCTTGTATGCCAGCTGATGCATCTTTTCGTCCTTCCGGAAAAGTGGCCGCTCGGCGTATGCGCCGGTGTGTGACGGCGGTCAGGTCAGGTGGGTTTCAGGGGCCGCCACTGCGGGAGGCCATTACGCTGGGAAATCATGTTTTCGGGCAGCGTCAGATGGCTGCAGCCTAGTGAAATTCGGACGAGCCTCGCTGCCGTCAGGAAGGCGTGAACATAGTCACTCCGATGAGTTTGATAACGCATTCTGTAGAGGGAGACGGTCCGGTTCATGACCGTGTCGCCTGGGAGCGTGTTGAGCGCATATTGAGCGGGCTCGCCCGCATGAGTGTCGATGCTTGTAGGGGCACCGGTTCCCTCGGTGGCCCACCTCCCGAGAGACCTCGGCGCCCCTGGCGCCAGTGAGACGGCGAAGCCCACGGTTAGGTCTCCACCCACCGCTTGCGGCAGGAGTCAACCCAACCGCTGGACTCCGCCGTCCTTGGGCATGTCAGCGTGCGGCGCGCTTGATGAAGTCGGCCGTCACTGCGGGCTGCGAGATCATTGCGACGTGCGAGGCGCTGACTTCCTGGACGTGCGCGTCGGCTCGCTGCGCCATGAATCGCTGGGCCGCGGCTGGCAGCACCTGGTCGTTGCGAGCCACGAGATAATAGGAGGGAATGGTTCGCCATGCCGGGGTAGCGGAGGGCTCGCCCAGAGTGCGGGTGTCGGCTGGCCGTTGGCTGGCCCACATCAGTTCGGTCGTGGCCCTCGGTACATCGCCGGCGAAGACGTCCCGGAAGACTTCTCTCTTGATGTAGCCATCGGCTAGGCCGTCGCCGTAGGGACGGAAGTCCAGCGCGGCCTCGTTCAGCCGACTTCCCGGGTACTGGGTTTGCAGACCCAGCAGCGTCTCATCGTGGTCCGGCATGAAAGCCGCCACGTAGACCAGTGCCGTGACGTTGGTGTTCCCGGTTGCCGCGTTCGTGATGGCCATCCCGCCATACGAGTGCGCCACGAGAATCACGGGTCCGCGCAGGGTAGCCAGGATGCCACCCAGGTATGCGGAGTCGGAGGAAACGCTGCGTAGAGGATTCGCCGGTGCGATCACCGGGTAGCCGTCGCGGATGAGCCGAGTGGCGACGCCGTTCCAGCCGGACGCGTCGGCGAACGCACCGTGCACGAGCACGATGGTCGGCTTGGGTCCCTTCCTCGGGGTATGTGCCTGCGCGGTTGATGTACTGAGCAGGCCGCTAGTCGCGATTGCGGCAGATCCGGCCAGCAAGGTACGGCGAGTAGTTGTCATCCGGTACACGCCCTTCAATCCAGTTGTTCTTTGAAGTGATCGTGGGCGAGCGTAGATGCGGCTACTTGACGTGCGCTGTACGGTGCGGGGCGCGCGTCGATCGGCGCCTCCATAAACGGTTCAGTCCTCATCAAGTCCGTGGATTTGAATGTGCCCGCATTGGGTGAGCACGCATCTATTGACGGTCCGGATAGGTACCAGCGCCCCTTGGGCCATCCGGTGGCAGGTTCGGACGGAGCGGGAGTTGGGCTTCGCCGATGTAGCGGTTGGCGACTCTCCCTGAGCCTGGTTCCGGGAAGGCTTCCAGCGGGATCTGAGACAAGCGGTGGCGCCGCGCGTCTACTGCTTCACGGAGATGCCCGTAGGTGCGCGGTGCCCGCCGGGTTTCGGAGTACCGACGAAACGGGCTCCAGACGGTGACGGAAGTCGCAGTCCGGAGCCCGTGTCTCGTGTTGATCAAGGAGTCGGCCCGTCGGCTGGGGCGGCCGCCGCAACCCTCACGCGCCGGAGCCCTCTCGCTGGCCGTTTACGGTCGGCTAGTGCTGTGACCGCATAGACACCTCAGGCGGTTAGCAGGTCAAGCGGCGACCCCAAGTTCGGTGGGGAAGGCCGTGCTCTCATCGAACAGTGTGTGCTTCTGGAGGCAGTGGTAGAGCTGGCCGATCATGCGGTTGAACAGATTGCGTTGGGCGGCGGCGTGCCAGTCTCCGTGATCATTGCGCCGCTTGCGATAATGGGCTTTGGCGCCGGGTGAGGCGGTGATCGCGGAGAATGCCCACAGGTAGCCGGCGTGGTTGAGGCGGTCGTTTTCACCCACCGGCGGGTGATGGACGACTTCTTTCCCGAAGCGCGGGTGATGGGTGAGGAGCCTGCGTATGCCTTCAGACCCCGGGCGTCGGCGAACCGCTGACGGTCGTCTCCGATCTCGGCGAGCACCCGGGCGCCG
>NZ_JARAVK010000379.1:0-6126 GCF_033792765.1 Streptomyces sp. PA03-6a
GGGCGGGCGAACCGGGAAGGAGAACGGGCTATTTCACGGGGTTACGCGCTCCACTCTTGACAACGTTGTCTGGAAAGGAACACGCTAACCGCGATCTACGGCAGGTGTGCCCTTTTACGAGTCCCCCATCCCTTTACGGAGCTTCCGCGTGATCCAGGACCTTCGCCCCAACACATGTATGGGGCCGGGGCGGTTGTCGCCGCCCCGCGTCGGCGATCGTGGCACCGCTTCGTACTGACCTGTCCCGACCTGTACTGGCCTGTTCTCCGGGTCGAACCGCCTCCTGGCGCCGTCCAGGACCGAGCCGCGGCGCGCCCCGACGTGATGCTCCCGACCTCCAATGACGAAAGGTCCCTCCGTGTCACCTTCCCCCTCTGCCCGCCATGTGTCCTTGCGAAGATGGGCCGGCGCGGCGATAGCCCTGTCGTTGCCCGTGGGGCTGCTGGCCGTCGCACCCTCGGTGGTTGCCGCGCCGCCGCCCGGCAACTTCAGTTCCTCCTTCGAGTCGGCCGACCCGCAGGCCGCGGCGAGCACCGTCGAGGTCGACGGCAGCGGCAAGCCGGTCCAGGAGAACCTGAGCGGATCGAGCTCCACCGCACTACCCGGCAGCCTGCTCGACCAGGTCAGCGCGGTGACCGCCAGCGCCGACAATCCGCCCGGGGAAGTCGCCTCCAACGTCAAGGACGCCGATCCGTCGACCAAGTGGCTGGCGTTCGCCAAAACCGGCTGGGTGACGTACCGGCTGGCCAAGCCCGCGGCGGTGGTGAAGTACTCGCTGACCTCCGCGAACGACGCGGCGGGCCGCGACCCCAAGGACTTCACCGTTCAGGGGTCGAACGACGGCAGCGCGTGGACCGACCTGGACACGCGGACGGGTGTGAGCTTCAGCGGGCGGTTCGCCACCAACACCTACAGCTTCAGCAACACGACGGCCTACGCGTACTACCGGCTGAACGTCACGGCGAACTCCGGTGACTCGATCCTCCAGCTCGCGGACTGGAACATCAGCGACGGCTCGAACGTCCTGCCGCCGGCCACCCCGATGGTCAGTGTCGCCGGCGCGGGACCGGTCAGCGGCTACAACATGAAGCCGGGGGCCGGGTTCTCCGGCGTGGCCTCGCTGCGGTACTCGGGCGGCGCGCGGGCCGACGGCCGCTCGTACGCGACCAACAAGCTCTTCGACGTCGACATCCCGGTCGGACCCAAGACCCGGCTGTCGTACAAGATCTTCCCCGAGTTCACGGCCAAGGACACCCAGTACCCGTCCACCTACGCGGCCGTCGACCTGCACTTCACCGACGGCACCTACCTGAGCGGCCTCTCGCCCGTCGACAGCCACGGCTACGCGCTCACCGCGGCCGGGCAGGGTGCGTCGAAGGTGCTCTACGCCGACCAGTGGAACGCGGTGCAGTCCGAGATCGGGGCGGTCGCAGGCGGCAAGACGATCGACCGCGTCCTGCTCTCCTACGACGACCCCAAGGCCACCGCCTCGACGCGTTTCCAGGGCTGGCTCGACGCCGTCACCGTGTCGGGCACCCCGACGCCGGTGGACGGCTCCAGCCTGACCAACTTCGTCGACACCCGGCGCGGCACCAACGCGTCCGGCGGGTTCTCGCGCGGCAACAACCTGCCGATCTCGGCGATGCCGAACGGCTTCAACTTCTTCACGCCGGTCACCAACGCCGCGTCCAACTCCTGGGAGTACGACTACCAGGCGGGCAACAACGCGGCCAACCTGCCGACGCTGCAGGGACTGGCGATCTCGCACGAGCCCAGCCCCTGGATGGGTGACCGCAACCAGATGTCGGTCATGCCGGTGCCGGCCGGGGGCTCGCTCACCGGAGCGCCCAGCGGACGCGCACTCGCCTTCAGCCACGACGACGAGATCGCGCGGCCGGACTTCTACCAGGTCACCGCGCAGAACGGCCTGAAGGCGCAGATGTCGCCCACCGACCACGGTGGCATCATGCAGTTCACCTTCCCGTCCGGGCAGAACACCGGAAGCCTGGTCTTCTACAACGGCACGTTCACCATCGGCACGGACGGCACCTTCACCGGCTGGGTGGACAACGGAAGCGGTCTGTCGGCCGGTCGCAGCCGGATGTTCGTGTCCGGCACCTTCGACCGGGCGCCGACGGCGACCTCCGCCACCTCCGCCACCTTCGACACCTCCGCGAGCCGACAGGTGACGCTGCGGATCGCAACCTCGTTCCTCTCGGTCGGCCAGGCGGGCAAGAACCTCGGCCTGGAGGTCACCGGGCAGAGCTTCGACCAGATCCACGACGCGGCCACCGCGACGTGGAAGGACCGGCTCGGCCGGATCGAGGTGCAGGGCGCGAACGAGACGCAGAAGGTCACGCTCTACTCCAACCTCTACCGGCTGAACCTGTACCCGAACTCGCAGTCGGAGAACACCGGCACCGCCGCCGCGCCGCACTGGCAGTACGCGAGCCCGGTGTCGGCACCGACCGGCACCTCGACCGCCACGCAGACCGGCGCCAAGGTCGTCGACGGCCAGATCTACGTCAACAACGGGTTCTGGGACACCTACCGCACCGTGTGGCCCGCCTACTCGCTGCTGTACCCCGACATCGCGGCCAAGATCTCCGACGGCTTCGTCCAGCAGTACCGCGACGGCGGCTGGATAGCCCGCTGGTCCTCACCCGGCTACGCCGACCTGATGACCGGCACCAGCGCCAACGTGGCACTGGCCGAGGCCTACCTCAACGGCGTCAAGGTGCCCGACCCGCTCGCCGCGTACGAGGCGGCGGTCAAGGACGCCACCGTCGCGTCCGGCCGCAGCGAGGTCGGCCGCAAGGGCATCGAGAACGGGCTGTTCCTCGGCTACACGCCCACCTCCACCGGCGAGTCCGTGTCGTGGGCGCTGGAAGGCTTCATCAACGACTACGGCATCGGCAACATGGGCGCGGCCCTGGCCGACGACAAGTCCGTGCCGAAGGACGACCGCAAGCGGATCAAGGAGGAGTCGGCGTACTTCCTCCAGCGCGCCCGCAACTACGTCAACCTCTTCGACAAGGACAGCAAGTTCTTCGAGGGACGCCAGGCCAACGGCACGTTCCTCACCGGCGACCCGCTCGACTGGGGCGGCGCCTACACCGAGACGAACGGCTGGAACTTCGCGTTCACCGCGCAGCAGGACGGCCAGGGCCTGGCCAACCTCTACGGCGGTCAGAAGCAGCTGGAGCAGAAGCTCGACCAGTTCTTCTCCACCCCGGAGAACGCCGACCACCCCGGTGGGTACAACGGCACGATCCACGAGATGCTCGAGGCGCAGGCGGTGCGCCTGGGCCAGCTCGGCATGAGCAACCAGCCCTCGCACCACATCCCGTACATGTACGACTACGCCGGTGCGCCGTCCAAGACGCAGGCGATCGTGCGGGAGATCCTGCAGCGCCTCTACGTCGGCGACGAGATCGGCCAGGGCTACCCGGGTGACGAGGACAACGGCGAGATGTCGTCGTGGTACATCCTCAGCTCGCTCGGCATCTACCCGCTGCAGGCCGGCTCCTCCCACTGGGCCATAGGCTCGCCGCAGTTCACCAAGATGACCGTCCACCGCACGAGCGGCGACATCGTTGTCAACGCGCCGGACAACAGCACCAAGAACATCTACGTGCAGGGTGTGAAGGTCAACGGCAAGACCCAGCGCGCACTGTCCGTCGACTCGGCCAAGCTCGTCCACGGCGGCACGATCGACTTCGCGATGGGCTCACAGCCCTCGTCCTGGGGCACCGGCAAGAAGGACGCGCCGCCGTCGCTGACCAAGGGCACAGACGTGCCCAAGCCCTTGCAGGACACCACGGGTCCGGGCCTCGGCACCACGACCACCAGCGACGGGCAGGACGCGTCGAAGCTGTTCGACGACTCGTCGACCACGCAGATGACCTTCGCCACCGGCGAGCCCCAGATCGACTGGGTCTACCGCGGCGGCAAGCAGAGGCCGTCGTACTACACCCTCACCTCCGGTGCGGGCGCGGGCGACCCGACGGACTGGAAGCTGCAGGCCTCCAACGACGGGATCACCTGGACCACGCTCGACTCGCGTCACCGCGAGGTGTTCCCGTCCCGCAACCAGACCCGGCCGTTCAAGATCGGCAATCCGGGCACGTTCGCACGGTTCCGCCTGGTCGTGAAGGAGACCGCCGGCGCCGCGCAGACCAGCCTCGCCGAGGTCGAACTGCTCGCGGGCGGCGACGTCCAGCTCGGTGGCGGCGACCTCACGGTCGCCGGCGTGAGCAGCGGGCTGCACGCGACGTCCGGCGTCGCGGTCTCGGCACCCCTGGCCACCGTCACCGGGGGCACCGCGAGCGGCTACCAGGCCACGGTCGACTGGGGTGACGGCTCGCCCGTCACCACGGGCACCACGGCTCTGAGCTCGCGGGGCGTGTACAGCGTCAGCGGTACGCACACCTACGCCAAGCCCGGTTACTACCAGGCGAACGTCACGGTGACCGACGGCACCGTCCAGGGCTCGGGCACGGTCGGGGCCGACGTGGCGTACGCGCCGAGCTCCAGCCTCACCGCCGCCTTCGACACCCTCTGCATCGGGGACGAGGGCGCGCTCGCCGCGAACTGCGACAGCAAGTCCTGGGCGTACTCGCGTGCCGCTCTCAAGGCGGCCGGCGTGACCCAGGGCCAGCAGCACGACGTGCCCGGCACGGCGCTGCACTTCACGCTGCCGCAGACCCCGGCGGGCCAGCCGGACAACGCGACGGGCAACGGCAGCACGCTCGTGCTCAACCTGCCGTCCGACGCGAAGAGCATCTCGTTCATCGGCGCCGGCACGCAGGGCAACCAGAACACCACCGGCACGGCGACGTTCAGCGACGGCAGCACCGCCACCGTCCCGATCCAGATGAGCGACTGGACGCTGGGCGGCAACGCAGGCGGCACGCCGTCCTTCGGCAACATCGTCGTCGCCAAGTCCGCCTACCGGCTGCTCGGCACGAGCCGGGACGGCGCCCAGCCGTTCCTGTTCGCCACCACGCCGTTCCAGATCCCGGCGGGCAAGACGCTGGTGTCGGTGACCGTGCCCAAGCAGACCGGCGACGCCGGTTCCGCCGGCCGGATCCACGTGTTCGCCGTCGCCCACGACGGCACGCCGGCGCCCGCGCTGGTGACCACCACTCCCAAGGACCGGACGGCCACCCCGGGGAAGGCCCTCGCGGCGGACCTCGGTTCGGTGACCGGCGGCGTTCCCGGACCGACGGGCTACCAGGCCCGCGTCCAGTGGGGTGACGGCACGGTTCCGTCCGACGCCACGGTCGACGCCTCCGGTGCGATCAGCGCAGAGCACACGTACGCGCAGCAGGGCACGTACACCGTGCACTTCACCACGTGGGACACGCTGTCCAGCAGGACCGAGACGTTCACCGTGACCGTGGGGAAGGCGGCGCTGCAGCCGTCGATCTCGGCGTCGGCATCCACCACCGTCGAGGCCGGTGACGCGATCACCGTCAACGGCAGCGGGTTCGCCGCCGGCGAGCGCGTGACCGTCAAGCTGGGCACCAGCCCGGCGCGCAGCGTGACGGTCGAGGCCTCCGCGACGGGTGCGGTCCACGCGTCCGTGGCGGCGTCCGACGACGCGCAGCCCGGCCGGTACGCCATCACCGCGGCCGGCACGTCCTCGCGGACTCCGGCGACGGCCACCGTCCGGGTGACCGATGAACCGCAGGCGCGGACGTACCGACCCGACGTGCTGTTGTCGACGACGTCGGGGCCGCGCGCCACGGCGATCGTCGTCAACGCCAGCGGATTCGCGCCGAACGAGGCCGTGAGGATCGGCTTCGGTGACGGCCTCGCCATCATCACCGTGCACGCAAACGCCGACGGTGTGATCCACGGCGCAACCATCAGCGTTCCAGGGACGGCCAAGCCAGGTCCGACCGCTGTCACACTGGCCGGCGCCGATTCGGCGACCCATGTCCGGCTGCACTTCCAGGTCACCGACCAAAACTGACCCGAACCGAGCTGGACCGAGCCGGACTGAGCTGAACCAATCAAAGCCGCCGGTGGGCAGGGCCGTGATCACGGCCCCGCCCACCGGCGCTTTTCCGTGCCCCCCCCGCGGGCACGGGCGCGGCGCACGGGCATCGCGGGCACGGC
>NZ_JARAVK010000037.1:0-49614 GCF_033792765.1 Streptomyces sp. PA03-6a
CTGCGGGGGAGGCCGTGCGGGCGGGCTGCGGCGATGGGTGAGGCCGGGTGCCGGAGGTACGGCCGGCCGAACGGTCGCGCTCGCCTGACGCCGTGACCGGTGCCGGGACGGCACTGCCGGTGCGGGGCCGTGCGGGCGGGCTGCGGCGATGGGTGAGGCCGAAGGTGGGCCGGGCCGAACGCGGCTTCGGCCGGTGCTTTCGGCAGCCCGGCCCGGTCACGCCACCCGCAGGTCCTCGATGGCGTCCTCGTCCCAGTCGATGCCGAGCCCCGGGGTCTCGGGCGGCACCACGTGGCCGTCGACGACCGTCAGGGGGGTGCGGGTGATGGCGTCGAGCTGCGGGATGTGCTCGACGTACATGCCCGGGGGCACCGCGCAGGCCAGGCTCGTGTGGAGTTCCATCAGGAAGTGCGGGGCCACCTGGACGTTGAAGGCCTCCGCGGTGTGCGCCGCCTTCAGCCACGGGGTGATCCCGCCGACGCGCGCCACGTCGACCTGGACGATGCCCGCCGCGCCCGCGGCCAGGTACTCGGCGAACCGGCCCACCCCGTAGAGCGACTCGCCGACCGCGACCGGGATCGAGGTCGACGCGGCCAGCCGGACGTGCCCGGCCAGGTCGTCCGCGGGCAGCGGTTCCTCGAACCAGGCGAGGTCGTACGGCTCGTACGCGCGCGCCCGGCGGATCGCCTCGGCGCCCGTCATCGACTGGTTCGCGTCCACCATGATCACCCAGTCCGCTCCGACCGCGGCGCGGACCGCCGCCAGCCGTTCCACGTCCTCGCCCACCGTGGGCTTGCCGACCTTGACCTTCGCGCCGCGCAGCCCGCGTTCCTTCGCCCGCAGCGCCCCGGCGGCGAGTTCGTCGGGCGTCAGGTGCAGCCAGCCGCCCTCGGTGTCGTAGAGCGGCAGCCGCTCGTGCGCGCCGCCCGCGAGCCGCCAGAGGGGTTCGCCGGCGCGCAGGCACCGCAGGTCCCACAGGGCCGTGTCGACCGCGGCCAGCGCGAGGGAGGTGATGGCCCCGACCGAGGTGGCCCGGGTGACCGACAGCAGCCGCTGCCACAGCGCCTCGACGGAGCGGGCGTCGGCGCCCGTGAGCAGCGGCACCAGGTGGTCGCGGAGCAGGGCGAGCACCGAACTGCCGCCCGTGCCGATGGTGTACGCGTACCCCGTGCCCGTGAGGCCGTCGTCCGTGGTGAGGGAGACCAGGACCGTCTCCTGGCGGACGAAGGTCTGCAGGGCGTCGGTGCGCAGCACCTCGGGTTCGAGGAAGACCATGCGGCACTCGGCCTTCGTGATCCGGCTCATGACGGCCACCAGCCTTCCGGAGGAGGGGGGTTCACACAGGGGGAGGTCACTTCGCGGGGGCGAAGACCCGCTGCGCGGCGACGGCCGCGCCGCCGCGCGCCCACTCCTCGAAGGGCAGCGGACGCACGACGAGGTCGCAGTCGGCCGCGGCCCCGAAGGCGTGGTCGGCGAAGGTCTGCCGGATCTGGTCGGCGAACAGGTCGTACGAGGCCACGCCCTCGCCGGAGATGATGATGCGTTCCGGGCCGATGAGGTTGGCCACCGACGCCATCGCCAGACCCATCACGTGCCCGGCGCGGGAGAAGACCGCGCGGACGGCGGCGTTGTCGTTGTGCGCCAGCCGTACGGCCTCCTCCATCGTCAGCGCGGGGTCGCCGGTGGCCTGCCGGGCCTGCTCGGTGATGGCGTGCGTGGAGGCCACGGTCTCCACGCACCCGGTGTTGCCGCAGGTGCAGGTGCGGTCGGTGCCGCCGACGGGCAGGTGCCCCACCTCGCCGGACACCCCGTGGGCCCCCGACACCACCCGGCCGCCGATGGACAGCCCGCAGCCGATGCCCGCGCCCACCGTGACCAGGGCGAACGAGGACAGCCCCACCCCGGCGCCGAACCACTGCTCGGCGACGGTCAACGCGCGCACGTCGTTCTCGATCACCGTCGGGATGCCGGACGCCGACTCGACCAGCTGCGCGAGCGGGACGCGGCGCCAGTCGAGGAACGGCGAGTACTGCACGGTGCCGGTCTGCCCGTCCACGTCGCCGGAGATCGTGACGCCGACGCTGTGGACGGCGTCGTCCCCCTCCGCACCCGCGGCGGCGCGCAACTGCCCGATGAGCCGGGAGATCGCCAGCACCACGGTCCCCACGTCGCGGGAGTCCAGCGCGGCGCGCCGGGAGGCCAGCGGCCGGGCGGTCAGGTCGGTGAGCACGCCGATGAGTTCGTCGCCGGTCACCTTCACGCCGACGAACCGCGCGCGGTCGGCGCGGACGGCCATCGGCGTCGCGGGACGGCCGCTGGCCCGCTCCCCTTGCGGCCTGCCGAGTTCGGTGATCCAGCCGTCCGCCAGCAGGGGAGTGGCGGCCTTGGTCACCGCGCCCGCCGACAGGCCCGTGCGCCGCCCGATCTCGGCCCGGGTGAGGGGGCCGTGGACGAGCAGGGTCTGGAAGACCAGGACGGCGGCGGGGGGCTGGTCGGCAAGGCTCATGGCCGGACCATACCTTTCCAAGGGAAAGTAAGGAAGGGGCCCACTCATCCCATCTTTGGGTGCGGAGGTTCGGGCTCCGGTGAAGATTTTCCGGCGAAGACCGCAGCTTGGTGCAGCAGACATCGGATTTTTGCCGCTGGATATGTTGACGCTGGAAGGAAACCCTGGCTACATTCGCCGCACTCCTCGCCCGGAGCGGACGAAGCGCCCCCCGCCGAGGAGCGCGACCGGAGCCTCCCCCCGGTCGCAGCACGCCCGCCCTCGGTGGTGTTCCGGGACGACCGCCACCGAGGACGCCCCCTGCCTCCCGTACCCCCTGCCCACTCGAAGCGGACGCCGTCGCGCCGGGATGGAGTGCCCCCATGGCTCGTTCAGCTGTACTCGCACGTCTCAGATGGCCCGTGCCGCGTCGGCCCGGCGGCATGCGCAGGGCCGCCCTGCCCGCGCTCGCCGCCACCGCGCTCGCCACGGCCCTCGCCGTACCCGCTGCCGCGTCGCCCGCCGCGCCCGTGTCCTCCGCCTCCGCCGCGTCCCCGGCGGAGGCCGCCGGCTCCCAGGCCGCCCCCGTGGTGGCCGCCAAGCCCTACATGGGGTGGAGCAGCTGGAGCCTGGAGTCGACCAACTTCCCCGGCTACGGCGGGTCCTGGCTCACCGAGCCCCATGTGCTGCAGCAGGCCGACATCCTGGCCTCCAAGCTGAAGCGGCACGGCTACGAGTACGTCAACGTCGACGCCGGCTGGAACGTCGGCAGCGAGACGAACAAGAGCCTCTCCGACGAGTACGGCCGCCCCGTCGCGGACCCCGTGAAGTTCCCGCACGGCATGAAGTGGCTCGGCGACCAACTGCACGCCAAGGGCCTGAAGTTCGGGCTCTACCTGGCGGTCGGCCTGTACATCGACACGTACAACGACGGCAGGACGCCGATCCACGGCGCGCCGGGGTGCACGACCAAGGACATCGTCTACCCCGACCTGCGCAAGACCAGCGGCTGGGACAACGTCTCCTACCAGCTGAACTTCGCCAGCCCGTGCACCGAGAAGTACATCCAGTCCGTCGCCGACCAACTGGCGGGCTGGGGCGTGGACTTCCTGAAGATGGACGGTGTCGGCCCCGGCTCCAACCAGGGCGACGCGGCGCACGACAACGTGCCCGACGTCACGACCTGGCACGCCGCGCTGCAGCGGACCGGCCGCCCCATCCAGTTCATCCTCTCCTGGTCGCTCAGCCACGACAAGGCCGACGTCTGGAAGGAGAACTCCAACGGCTGGCGGGTGGACACCGACGTCGAGTGCTACTGCGACACCCTGGTGACCTGGAACAACTCGGTCAAGCAGCGGTGGAACGACGTCGTCCCCTGGATCGACGACGCCGGGCCGGGGCACTGGAACAACCTCGACTCCCTCGACGTCGGCGCCGGCCCGCTCGACGGCCTCAACGAGGTCGAGCGGCAGAGCCACATGACGCTCTGGGCCATCGAGAGCGCCCCGCTCTACATCGGCGACGACCTCACCAAGCTCGACCCGTACGGCCTGTCGTTGCTCACCAACGACGAGGTCATCGCCGTCGACCAGGCCGGCAACCCGGCCAAGCCGCTCAGCCAGGACAGCCCGCAGCAGGTCTGGTACGCCCGCAACGCCGACGGCAGCTACACGGTGGCCCTGTTCAACCTCGGCAAGGGCTACTCCGACGTGACCGCCGACTGGAGCGAGCTGGGCATCAGCGGCAAGCCCGCCGTCCGTGACCTGTGGAGCCGCAAGAACCTCGGCAAGGTCGCCGACGGCTTCACCGACAACCTGCCGCCGCACGGCTCCCGGCTGCTGCGCGTCACCCCGGCGAACGTCACCGGAAAGCCCGGTGTCCCGCTCGGCGTGCACGCCACCGCCTCCACGGCCGGCAGCGTCTCGCTCACCTGGGACGCGGTGAACACCGGTACCGCCACCACCGGTTACGACGTGTACGCGGGCACCGCCAAGGTCGCCACGGTGGACGGCACCTCCGCCACCGTCACCGGGCTGCAGGCCGCCACCGGCTACGCCTTCACCGTGGTCGCCCGCGACGCCCGGGGCCGTACGTCCGCGCCGAGCAACGCCGTCCCCCTCACCACCCCCGCGGCCGACGGGCCCACCTCCTACGAGGCCGAGGCGTCCGGCAACCCCCGCACCGGCAACGCGAGCGTCAGCGACTGCTCCCGCTGCTCCGGCGGCAAGAAGGTCGGCAACCTGGGCGGCGACGCCTCCGTGACGATCAAGGACGTGACGGCGCCGAAGGACGGCACCTACCTGATGGAGGTGGACTTCACCGACGGCTCCTCGGGGCGCACGGCCGTGGTCACCGTCAACGGCACCGCCTTCCAGCTCCCGCTGCACGGCGGCAACGACAACGACTGGGGCCGCCCGCGGTCGGTCACCGTGCCCGTCCACCTGAAGGCCGGGGCCAACACGATCGCCTTCGGCAACCCGTCCGACTACGTCTCCGACGTCGACCGGATCACCGTCTGACCGACGGCCGGTCCGGCATCGGGACACCGTCCCACCCATCCACCCGTCCGACCCGACGCACGCAAAGGAGAGTGCCGTGGTGGTCACATCGCAGGACAACCACACGACGCCGGTGGCACCACCGTCCGGCGCAGCCGGCGCGGGGGCCACCACGGCCTCTTCCACCCCGGGGACCCGCGGGCCGCTGAAGGCCCGCAAGCACACCGGCGGCCGCAGGCCCGGGCGCGTGACCGCGACCCGGTCCGCGGCGGCCAGGCGGCGGGACCTGCCGGTCGCGCTGCTGCTGATCCTGCCCGCGGTGGTGGGGTTCGCGATCTTCTACGCCTACCCGACCCTGCGCGGCATCTACCTCGGCTTCACCGAGTTCCACGTCCTCACACCGCCGCGCTGGGTGGGACTGGCCAACTTCCACGAGATGTTCGGCGACGGGGTCTTCTGGCACTCCCTCCTGGTCACCCTCTGGTTCGTGGTCCTGTCCGTCGTCTTCGGCACCCTGATCTCCCTGGTGACCGCGGTCGTGCTGCACCGCGTCACCGACTCCTCGATGCTGCGCGGCGTGATGCTGCTGCCCTTCCTCATCTCCAACGTCATCGCCGCCCTGGTGTGGCAGTGGATGCTCGACCCGCACCTCGGCGTCATCAACATCGTGCTCGACCACGTCATCGGCCACCCGGTCCTCTTCTTCGGCAGCGGTCCGTGGGCCATCCCCTCGCTCGCCGCCATCAGCGTCTGGAAGTGGATGGGCTACTACTCCCTGCTGATCTTCGCGGGGCTGCAGACCATCCCGTCCACCATCTACGAGGCCGGCCGGGTGGACGGCGCGAGCGAGTTCCAGATGTTCCGCCGGCTGACCGTGCCGCTGCTGCGGCCGATCCTCGTGATGGTGGTCGTCCTGACGGTGATCAACGCCTTCCAGGTCTTCGACATCGTCGCCGTCACGACCAGGGGCGGCCCCGCCAACGCCTCGAACGTGCTGCAGATGTACATCTACGACAAGGCCTTCCGCCAGTTCGACTTCGGCTACGCCGCGACCATGTCGCTGGCCCTGTTCGCCCTGCTCATCACGGTCACCTTCACCCAACTCCGGCTCGCGCGGGCCGACGAATCCGACCTGAACTGAAGGAGGCCCCGATGACGGTCACCCTGGCACCCCGTACGAAGACCGTGCGGCGCCCCCGCACCCGCAAGGCGACCCCCGGCCGGATCGTGGCCTGGGCCTACCTCGGCCTCGTGTCGCTGATCACCCTCTTCCCCTTCTACTGGATCGTGCGCACCGCGCTGTCCAACAACTACCGGCTGGCCACCGACCCCTCCTCGCCGCTGCCCGTCGGCTTCACCTTCGGCGCCTTCAAACGGGCGCTGGGCCTGGCATCCATCGCGGAGGCGCAGGCCCAGGGCGGCTCGGGCGCGTCCCTCGACATCGCCCTGTACCTGCGCAACTCGCTGATCTACGCGTCGGTGCAGACCGTGCTCATCGTGCTGTTCTCCTCCTGTGCGGCCTACGCCTTCTCCCGGCTGCACTGGCGCGGCCGCAACCTGGTGTTCGGCATCCTCATCAGTGCGCTGATGGTGCCGAGCGTCTTCACGCTGCTGCCGAACTTCGTGTTCATCAAGGACGTCGGCCTCACCAACACCTTCGCCGGTCTCATCCTCCCCGGCGGGCTCTTCCAGGCGTTCACGGTGTTCTTCCTGCGGCAGTTCATGCTCGGCCTGAGCAGCGAGATCGAGGAGGCCGCGATCATCGACGGCGCGGGACCGCTGCGGATCCTCTACCGCATCATCCTGCCGATGTCGGCGGCGCCGATCGCCACCGTGTCGCTGCTGATGTTCGTCAACGCATGGAACGACTACATGTGGCCGCTGCTGGTCACCAACGACGCCAGTGTGCAGCCGCTGACACTCGCCCTCGGCGTCTTCAAGCAGTCCTCGCCGCAGGCCGCCCCCGACTGGGCCGGGCTGATGGCCGCCTCCCTGATCGCGGCGCTGCCGATGCTGCTGCTCTTCCTCGCCTTCGGCAAGCGGATCGTCAACTCCATCGGCTTCTCCGGGCTCAAGTGACCGCGCACGCGCACCAGGACGGCACCCCATGAACTCCACTGACCTGCTGCTCGGCTGGCCCGCGCCCGCGGCCGACTGGAACGAGGCCGCTCCGGTCGGCAACGGCCGGCTCGGCGCGATGGTCTTCGGCGGCACCCACCGTGCCCGGATCCAGATCAACGACTCCACCGTGTGGTCCGGCACCCCCGGCGGACCGGCGAAGGCGCTCGCCGACGTCGTCGCCGCCGGCGCCGGCCCGCGGCGGCTCGCGGAGGTCCGCGAGGCGCTCCGCGCCGGCGACCCGTACCGCGCCGAGGAACTCCTGATGGCCTTCGAAGGCCCGTACAGCCAGGAGTACCTGCCCTACGCCGACCTGTGGCTGACGGTGTCCGGGGCGCAGGACGCGACGTACCGGGGCCGCACCCTCAACCTCGACAGCGGGATCGCCGAGGACGCCTTCGACCTGCCCTCCGGGACCTCGGTCCGCCGCCGGACCTGGGCCGGCGCCGCCGACGGGACCCTGTGCACCGACCTGGCCGCGCGGGGCGGCACGGTGGACCTGCGCCTGGAACTGACCACCCCCCTGCGGGAGGTGCACCGCACCGCCGGCCCCGAAGGGGTCGTCCTCGGCGTGGAGATCCCCGTCGACGGGGCACCCGCCCACGAACCGGACGTACCGGAGCCGCTGCGGTACGCGGACGGCCCCGTCGACGGCTACGACCCCTTCGGCGCGGTCGCCCTGCGCGTGGCCACCGACGGGGAGGTCACCGCCGACGGCGGAGCCCTCCGCGTCACCGGCGCCACCCGGCTCCTCGCGGTCGTGGCGAGCTCCACCGAGGCGCTGCGCCACTGGCGGGGCCTGGACGCCCCCGCCGACCGCGCCGCCCACCTCGGCTCCGCAGCGGACAGCGCCGCCCGGGCCGCGGAACGCGGCACCGAGAACCTGCTCAAGGCCCACGAGAGCGACCTGCGCGCACTCCTCGGCGGCACCTCGCTGCGCATCGGACCGCGCCGCTCGGGCACCCACGACGTCGCCCGCGACATCCTCTCCGGCGACGACGAACTCCTCACCGCGACCGTGCTGTTCCAGCTCGGCCGCTACCTCCTGGCCTCCGCCTCCCGCCCGCACGCCGGCCCGCCCGCCAACCTCCAGGGCATCTGGAACGCCGACCTGCGCCCGGCCTGGTCGTCCAACTACACCATCAACATCAACACCCAGATGAACTACTGGGGCGCGGAGGCCGCCGGCCTCGGCCCCTGCCACGAGCCGTTGTTCGACCTCCTGGACCGCGTGGCCGGACACGGCAGGGACGTCGCCGAGCAGCTGTACGGCGCCCGCGGCTGGGTCGCCCACCACAACACCGACATGTGGGGCTGGGCCCTGCCCGTCGGCATGGGCCACGGCGCCGCGTCCTGGGCGATCTGGCAGATGGGCGGTGCCTGGCTGGCCCAGCACCTGTGGGACCACTGGGAGTTCACCCAGGACACCGCCTTCCTGCGCGAACGCGCCTGGCCGCTGCTCAGCGGCTGCGCCGAGTTCCTGCTCGACTGGCTGGTGGACGACGGCACCGGCCGGCTGGACACCCTCCCCTCCACCTCGCCCGAGAACCACTACCTCACCCCCGACGGCTCCATGGCCTCGCTCACCCGCTCCTCCGCGATGGACATGGCACTCACCCGGGCCGTCCTCGAACGCACCGCGCGCACCGCCGCGCTCCTCGGCATCGACACCCCGCTGAGCGGCCGCATCGCCGACGCGCTGCCGAAGCTGCACCCGCCGCGGACCGCCGCGGGCGGCTGGCTGCAGGAGTGGGCCGACGACCTCCCCGAACAGGACCCCCGGCACCGCCACCTGTCCCAGATGGTCACCGTCCACCCGCTCGGCCAGGTCGACCCGGACCGCACCCCGGAACTCGCCGCCGCCGCGACGGCCCTGCTGGACCGCCGCGGACCCGGCGCGATGGGCTGGTCCTGGGCGTGGAAGATCGCCCTGCGCGCCCGGCTGCGCGACGCCGCCACGGCCCGCTCGCTCCTCCTGGAGGCGACCCGCCCGTTCGACGGCGACCCGGACACCGACGCGCCCGTCGACGGCTCGGAGTGGGGCGGACTGCTCCCGAACCTGTTCTCCACCCACCCTCCGTTCCAGATCGACGGGAACTACGGCTTCATGGCCGCGCTCACCGAGATGGTGCTGCAGAGCCACGACGGCACCGTCCACCTGCTTCCCGCGCTCCCGGCGCAGTGGCCCGACGGCGAGGCCGCCGACCTGCGCTGCCGCGGCGGCCTGGCCGCCGACTTCGCCTGGCGCGACGGCGCCCTCACCTCCGTGACGCTGCGCCGGCACGCCGGGGACGACGCCGAGCCCGTGACGGTCCGTCACCGCGACCGCGCCGTCCGGGTACGCGTCGCCACCGGCACCGCCGTCACCCTCGACGCCGACCTCACCCCGTGCGGGGAGGCCCGGCCGTGCTGACCGAGAACGACGTCCCCGAACTGTGGGCCTACCGCAGCAGCTACCGCGAGCCCGCCGACTTCGACGCCTTCTGGAAGGACACCCTGGACGCCGCCCGCGTCCACGAGCCCCGGCTGGAGCTCACCCCGGTCGACACCGACCTGGAGACCGTGGACGTCTTCGACGCGGTGTTCCCCGGCTTCGGGGGCCATCCGGTGCACGGCTGGCTGCGGCTGCCGCGCCACCGCAGCGGCCCCCTGCCCGCGGTCGTGCAGTTCCACGGCTACGGCAGCGGACGCGGGGCCCCCGTCGAGGACCTGCTGTGGGCCTCCGCGGGGTACGCCCACCTGCTGGTGGACACCCGCGGCCAAGGCGGCGCCTGGGCGGGCGGCGGCGCCACCGGCGACCCGGTCGGCAGCGGCCCCTCGCACCCCGGGTTCCTCACCCGCGGCATCGAGGACAAGGACACCTACGTCTACCGCCGCGTCTTCACCGACGCCGTCCGCGCCGTCGAGGCCCTGCACACCTCGCCGCACGCCGACCCCGACCGCGTGGCGGTGACCGGACCCAGCCAGGGCGGCGGCATCGCCCTGGCGGTCGCGGGACTCCTGCCGGGACTGCGCGCCGCGCACTTCCAGGCGCCGTTCCTGTGCGACGTCCGGCAGGCCACCCGGCTCACCGGCGAGCAGCCGTACGCGGAGCTGATCGGCTACCTCGGCGCCCGCCGGGACCGGGTCGAACAGACCTTCCGGACCCTCGGCTACTTCGACGGCCTCGCCTTCGCCCGCCGTGCCACCGCGCCCGCCTGGTTCTCCGCCGGACTGCGCGACGAGGTCTGCCCGCCGGCCACCACCCTCGCCGCCTACCACCTCTACGGCGGGCCCAAGCAGATGCGGCTGTGGGAGTTCAACGGCCACGACGCCGGCGGCCCCGAGGACCTGGTCCTCGCCCTGAGCGTGTTCCGCGCGCTCCTCAAGACGTCGTCCCACCACCCTCACCAGGAACCGTCCCGAAAGAAGGAATCATGAGAATTCGCAGAGTCGTCGCGCTGGGGGCCACGCTCACCCTCGCCGCGGTGCTGTCCGCCTGCTCCTCCGGCTCGGACTCCGCGGGCGGCGGTTCGCAGACCGTCAACTGGTGGACCTGGGACGACAAGCAGGCCGCCGCGTACAAGACCTGCGCCACGGACTTCGAGAAGGCCAACCCCGGCACGACCGTCAAGATCTCGCAGTACAACGTCGACGACTACTTCACCAAGCTGACCGCCGGCTTCGTCGCGGGCAACGCCCCCGACGCCTTCCAGAACAGCGTCCAGTTCTTCCAGGCCTACGCCGGCCAGCACCAGCTGCTGGCGATGGACGACTTCATCGCCAAGGAAAAGTTCGACCTGTCCCGCTTCTCCGTCGGGGTGAACGCCTGGAAGTTCACCGACGGCAAGCAGTACGCGCTGCCGCTGGACTGGGCCGCGGCCGGCCTCTACTACGACCAGGACGCCCTGGCCAAGGCGGGCTACAGCAAGAGCGACGTCGACTCCGTGACGTGGAACCCCGACGACGGCGGCGAGTTCGGCAAGATGATCGCCCACCTCACCGTCGACGAGAAGGGGCGTCGCGGCGACCAGCCCGGTTTCGACAAGGCCCACGTCAAGACCTTCGGCTTCGGCCAGATCGCGGCCAAGGACTTCATCGGCCAGACCTCCTGGAGCCCGTTCGCCTCCAGCACCGGGTGGCGGCTCGGCGACAAGGAGAGCTGGCCGACGGTCTTCAACTACGGCGACCCGCGCCTGGTGAAGACGCTCAACTGGGCCCGCTCCCTGACGGAGAAGGGGTACGCGCCGAAGATCGGCGAGTTCACCTCCAGCGTCAGCGACGTCGACCTGCTCTCCTCCCACAAGGTGGCGATGGAGATGGGCGGCTCCTGGTCCGCCTCCACCTTCGCCAAGATCCCCGGCGTCAAGACCGGCGTCGCGGCGCCCCCGTACGGCCCCGACGGCAAGACCCGCGCGGTGATGAGCAACTCCAACGGCAACAACATCTGGGCGGGCACCAAGAACCCCGAGCTGGCCTGGAAGTGGGTGTCCTACATGGGCTCCGAGGACTGCCAGTCCAAGGCCGCCCGCACCGGCACGTTCTTCCCGTCGATCCCCGCCTCCATGGACGCCGCGACGAAGGCCCTGGCCGGTGACGGCGTCGACCTGTCGGTCTTCACCAGCATGCTGAAGGACAAGGTCCTCTACCCGTCCCCGGTCTACGGCAACGGCGCCGCGGTGCAGGACGCCCTGAACCCGCTGTTCGAGGCCTACTTCGCCGGACAGAAGGACGACTCCGTCTTCGCGGACATGCAGGACCAGAGCAAGACCCTCCTCGCGAAGAACTGAGCCACCGGCAGCGAACCGAGCCCCCGCCGCCGGACGGCCCCGACCCCGGGGCCGTCCGGCGGCGGGGCACACCGAAAGGACTCCCCCCTCATGGCAGACACCACCGCGCGGATCGTCCCGCTGCGCGCGGCCGGCACCGCGTTCGTCGTCGAACTCACCGAGCCGGTGCCCAGGGTCCTCCACTGGGGGGCCGACCTCGGCCCGCTGTCCGCCGACGACCTCGCCGCCCTCAGCCTGACCGCCGAGCCCGCCGTCCTCAACAACTCCCCCGACACCCCGCGCCGCTTCACCGTGTGGCCCACCGAGGCGGACGGCTGGGCCGGCACCCCCGCGCACCACGGGCACCTCGACGGCGGTGCCGCCGCCCCCCGCCTGGTCACGACGGGCACCGCCGTCCGCCAGGACGCCGAGGGCGGCGAACTGGCCGTCTCCCTCACCGACGCCGCGGCGGGGCTCGACATCACGATCACCTACCGGCTGCAGCCCTCCGGAGTGCTCGCCGTCCACAGCGAGATCACCCGGCAGCGGACGGCGGACCCGGCCCCGTACGACCTCGCGCAGGTCACCGCGCTGCTCCCGCTGCCCCGGCGGGCGGGCGAGATCCTCGACTTCACCGGCAAGTGGAGCCGGGAACGCTCCCCGCAACGCCGCCCCCTCGCCCACGGCACGTACGCCCGCGAGGTCCGGCGGGGCAAGCCCGGCCTGGACTCGCCCTACCTCGTGGCCGTCGGCGTGCCCGGGTTCGGCTTCCGCGAGGGCGAGGTGTGGGGCCTGCACGTCGCCTGGAGCGGCGACCAGCGCTACCTCGTCGAGCAACTGCCCGAGGGCGCCGGCGTCCACGCCGCCGTGCTCGGCGGCGGCGAACTGCTGCGCGCCGGCGAGGTCCGGCTCGCGCCCGGCGACACCCACCGCACCCCCGTGTGCCACTACGCCTGGTCCGGCACCGGGCTCGACGGCCTCGCCGACCGCTTCCACACCCTGCTCCGGGACCGCCCGGGTCACCCGCGCCGCGCGCGCCCGGTCATCCTGAACAGCTGGGAGGCGGTCTACTTCGACCACGACCCGGAACGCCTCCTGCGGCTCGCCGACCGCGCGGCCGAGGTCGGCGTGGAACGCTTCGTCCTGGACGACGGCTGGTTCCGCGGCCGCCGCTCCGACCGCGCGGGGCTCGGCGACTGGAGGGTCGACCGGGAGGTGTGGCCCGCCGGGCTGGCGCCGCTCGCCGACCACGTGCGTTCCCTGGGCATGGAGTTCGGCCTGTGGGTCGAACCCGAGATGGTCAACCTCGACTCGGACCTGGCCCGCGAGCACCCCGACTGGGTCCTCGCCCCCGCCCGCGGCGCCGGCCCGTCGGCCCGCCACCAGCACGTCCTCGACCTCTCCCACCCCGGCGTCGTCACCTACCTGCTGGGGGCGCTGGACGCCCTGATCGAGGAGTACGGCATCGCCTACCTCAAGTGGGACCACAACCGCGAGGTGCACGAGGCCGTGGGCGGCCCGGCCGACCGCCCGGTGGCGCACGCCCAGGTCGAGGCGCTCTACCTGCTGCTGGACACCCTCAGGCGGCGCCACCCGGCCCTGGAGATCGAGAGCTGCGCCAGCGGCGGCGGCCGCGTCGACCTCGGCGTCCTCGCCAGGACCGACCGGGTGTGGGCCTCCGACTGCAACGACCCCGTGGAACGGCAGTCCATCCAGCGCTGGACGGGCCAGCTGCTGCCCCCCGAACTGGTCGGCGCCCACGTGGGCCCCACCCCCAGCCACACCACCGCACGCGTCGGCTCTGACACCTTCCGCCTGGCCACCGCGCTCTTCGGCCACCCCGGCATCGAACAGGACATCACCCGCTGCACCCCGGAGGAACTGGCCCGGCTCACCGCGTGGACGGCCCTGTACCGGGAACTGCGCCCGCTGCTGCACGGAGGGCGCACCGTCCGCGCCGACCTCCCGGGGGACGCGACGCTGCTGCACGGCGTCGTCGCCCACGACGCCACGGCCGCGCTCTACTGCTGGGCCCGCGTGGCGACCTCCCCCGAGGGCCAGTCCGGCCGGGTACCGCTGCCCGGCCTCGCCCCCGCCCTCCGCTACCGCGTGCGCGTCCGCACCGACCTCGGCCTGCCGTCCTTCCACCAGACGAGCGGCCCGGCCTGGCTCACCGAGGCGATCGACGACCGCCTCGCCCTCCCCGGCACGCTGCTCACCGCCGCCGGACTGCCGATGCCGCAACTCAACCCCGAGCAGGCCCTCCTGATCGAGGTACGGCAGGCCGACTGAACGGGCCTGCGCCCCGGCCCGCCGTGCCGGCCCGGTGCCGTCGGCGCCCTACAGCGTTCCGGCGTCGGGCCAGTGGGACCAGTGGGTGTTGGGGGGAAGCGTCGGCCGGTAGCGGGACGGGTCGCCGGAGTCCAGGACCTCGGCCATCATCCGGAACGCCTCGCACCCTGCGGGCATGACGTCCCCCAAGTCCTCCGGCTGGTGCCATTCGTCCAGCCGCAGCAGCACCGGCAGGTCGTCGGGAACACCGGTGTGCAGTTCGGCGTCGTCGGCCAGCAAGAGCGCGCGGTGCGCGGGCGCCAGCAGCCGGAACACCTCCTCCAGTGGTGTTCCGGCGGGGGCGGCGACCGGAAGTGCCTGCCCGCGCACCATCACCGGAACCCCTCCGGCGTACACCTCGTCGTCGCCGAGGGTGATTTCCTCCATGTTGTCCACCCGGTCGAGGAACTCGCCGAACCCCGGCTCGCCACGGGTCAGGCAGTTGCCGAACCGGTGCACGACGTCGGTGAGGTTGCCGGCACGCGGGCAGTACCCCAGCAGTTCGGCCACCATCGCCCACCGAGTCGAGTCGCCGAACAGGTGGATCCGGGCGTCGACCGGGTGGTAGTAGCCGTTCAACAGGTCGGGGAACGTGGACTGATCCGAGCACAGGTCGAACTGCCCGAGGATGGACGAGGTGGTCATCACCCGGTACACCGTAGGGCCGGGCACCGACGGTGGCGCGAGGGGGCCGACCGAGGCGGGCGACGCGCCGCCGGTCCCCCTACTCCTCCTCGGGGTCCCCGGGGGCCGTGGCCTGACGGCCGAGCCAGTACAGGGCCGTGTCCACGTCGCGGGCGGTCCAGCCGGCCGCGTCGGGGCCGGAGCGGACGAGGAGGTCGTCGAGGAGGTCCATGTAGCGGCCGTAACGGCCGGGCGCCGGCGTCAGCTGGTAGCCCAGCCGCTCCAGGCCGAACTGCGCGCGGCGGTCGTAGACGGCCATCCGGTCCGGCGCGGCGGCCGTGAGCAGCGCCGAGGCCAGTGCGTCGCCGTGGCGGCAGCCGGGCAGGCCGAGCAGGGCCTTGCGGCCCTGGCGGGCGGCCGCGCCGCGCGGGGCGTCCTGGTCGCGGACCGCGTGCACGGCCTCGGCGGTGACGGTCCGGACCTCCGCGTCGCGCAGGTTCATGAGCTCGACCACCCACGCGGTGCTCGCCTGGAGCCGCTTCCACACCACCAGCGCGGCGATGTCGGTCTTGCCCAGGCTGCCGGTGTCCCGGGCGCGCTCCGCGACCTCCGTCAGCACCTCGTCGTACGCGGCCGGGACCGCGGCGTGGTACGCCGCGCGGGCGGCGGACAGGGTGGACCAGACTCCGTCGGGGAGCGGGGTGAGGGCGGCGGTCGCAGATGCGTTCATGGACCGATGGTGACCCGACTCGGCCCGCTCCGCGTGCACTTGGCCGCTTGTGATCGGTTCGGTGCGATGTGTCGCCAGGATGGATCAGATCCAGCCAGGGGCGCCGGCCGCAGCGCCCCACCACGGCGTCCCGTCCGGCCGCGGCGCCACCGGTGACGACGCGACCGCACACGACGGTGCCGGCGGGCAGCCGGATCAGGGACGCACGGTTCCCGGCCCCGGGACCCCGCCCGGCAGACCCTTCGGCGCCGGTGGGGTGCCGTCCTCCGTCGTCCCGCGCAGGGCGGACACGGCGAAGGCCACCGCCGAGGCCAGCAGCGCCAGTGCCAGCGGCCCCCAGACCGCCGGGATCGACCACATCGGCCAGTCGCTGGCCGACTGCACCCAGAGCGTCACGATCGCCGTGCCGCCCATGGCGACGCCGTGCCACCGCACGGCCTTCGCCGCGTTCGCGTGGCGCGGCCCCGGCGCGAAGAGCGACCACAGCGCCCCGACGAGCCCCACCAGGCCGAACGAGAGGCCGGCGAGCGCGCCGCCGAGGCGGTCCTCGGGCCACTCCAGAGGCCCGTCGCTCGTCTCCTGCCGCGTCCCCGCGGCGTTCCGCACCTCGACGACCTGCCCCCGCCAGATCAGGCCGACGACCTTGTCGCCCGGCTCCAACTGAGACAGCACGGGACCGGGCCAACGGAAGGTAAGATGCCACGGTTTGCCGGACGGCAGCGACAACTCCGCCTCGGGCGACTCCCGCTTACCGCTGTGCGTGTCCACCGACCGCACCGTGAACGACTGCTCCCACCGGCAGTCCGACACCTCGACGGGCACGGAGACGCACGGCGGCGCCGCACGGAACTCCCGTTCCCGCTGCAGCGCACCGCGCGTCAGGAAGACCATCGCCACCCCTATGGCCAGCGCCGCCAGGGCGATCAGCAGCCATATCCCGGCCGGTGACTTCCGTTCCGCCGATCCCACTGCGTCTCCCCACCCCCGTGCGACCCCCGCGTGCCCATCCGACCACGCCGTGCCGTAGGCCGCTCAGGCCCGCGACCGGCAGCGTGGGACGCGCAGGATTGCCGGGTCAGGGCAACGAGGGAGCTCCGGGGCGGAGGCGACGCGGCCGGCCCCTCCGTGCGGAGGGACCGGCCGCGCTTCGTGCGGACGCGGATCAGGCCAGACCGGTCGCCCGGATCACCGTCTGCGTCACCGTGTCGCCCCGCTTGTCCGAGGCACGCACGCGCAGCGACAGGAACTCGGCCCGCCGCGGCGCGTCCAGACGGACCCGGGCGGCGCCGTCGTCCGCGCCGCGCAGCGCGAGCTTGTGCCACGTCCGGCCGTCGTCGTACGAGACCTCCACCGCGTCGGTGCTGACCCGCCCGGCCGACGCACCCGGCAACGGGGAAGCGCTGACCGTGAGTTCGGCGTCGCGTCGCGCGGCGCCGCCCGCGTCGGTGCGGATCCCGTAGTCGAGCTGCAGCAGCGGGAGCACCTGCGGGTCCTCCGTGCGCGGCGTCGCGGAGGTGAAGCCCCACTCGGTGCGGGTCGCGGTCGAGTACGGGTACCCCTCCGTCCGCTCGGTGGACGTCACCAGCCGGTACCGGCCCGAGGCCGCGGGGACGTCCCCGCCCAGCCAGCCGCCCTCGGTGCGGGTGACCAGATCGCCGCCCCGGTAGAGCTCGTTCACCTGGGAGGTGGTGCCCGGCCCGACCACACCCGCGTGGTCGCGGCCGCCGTCGCCCCAGGCCGGGATGGTCACGTCGAGCGCGTCACCGCTGCGCCGGGGCAGCCACTGGCTCTCGTTGAGGCGCGGGTGCTCGACGGGGCCGAACCACTGGACGTCGGTGGTGCGTCCCGCCGGGTAGTCGACCAGCCCGGAGAACTGGATGGAGCGGATGCCGTTGGCGGCCTCCTCCATCCAGGTCGCCTCACCGGCCGGGGTGACCCAGTCGGTGCGCTCGGCGCCCGCCGTCGACAGCCGGGTGCCGCCGACCTTGACGCCGAGGTAGGGCTGGATGTCGTAGCGGAACTCGTCGACCTCCGTGCCGGGTTCGTTGCGGAAGCCGACGTCGACCCTGGCCAGGCGGTGCTCGGCGGGCGCGTAGGTCTGCGTCTGCGGGATCGTGCCGTGCCAGGTGTGCACCAGGTCGTACAGGTAGTCCGTCTCTGCGTGGCCCACGACGCGCATCGGCACCGAGCCGGTACGGCTGTCCTGGATACGGCCGATCAGGGTCTCGCCCTCGGTCCGGGAGATGCCCGCGATGACCAGGTCGGTGCGGCGGACGGGCTCCCGCAGCCGGCCGTTCTGGTCGTTCACCACGACCAGCAGCGCGACGCCGGCCTTCTGGGCGGCGGTGAACTGGTCGTCGGCCGCCGCGGCGGCGACCCGGTCGTCGTCGTCCGCCACGAAACGGACCACCGCCACCTTGCCCTTGGCGCCAGCGGCCGCGTACTCCGCCGCGGTGCCGTTGCCCGCGAACACGGCGGGCAGGTTCCTGGCGCCCTCGGCCGGGCGCCCGGAACCGGGCTGGAGCCACAGGTCGTCGAAGACCTGCTCGCCGGAGGACAGGGCCAGCAGCGGCTGCTGCATGCGCCAGCGCACCGTGTACGCCAGGTCGCCCCCGGAGGCCTTCGGCATGGGCAGCGCCCACACGCTGTCGAAGCCGTCGCCGACGGTCGCGGTGTCGGTGATCGCCGGGGAGCCGTCCTTGAAGGACTGGCTGAAGTCCATGCGGATGTCGCTGTCCGTGGACGTCTTCGGCGTGACGACCTGGGTCCTGCGCAGCTTCGTCCCGTCCAGCGTCGCGTCGGTGTCGGCGTCCGCGACCACGACGCCGGTACGGGCCAGCAGCGCCCGGCCGAAGGAGGACTCGCCGTGGACGCCGCGGACGGCGCCCCAGGTCCAGACGGTGTACGTGCCCGGCGGGACGACGGTGTCCAGCACGCCGTCGAGGTCGGTGTAGAGGGCCTGGGCGAACTCGTCACCCTTGCGCTGGTACATCACCAGGCCGACCAGCGGGTCGCCGGCGCGGTCGGTGACGTGGACGCGCAGGTGGTGGTACTCGTCCCGGGTGCTGACCGCGAGGAGGGTGCGCGTGACGGCCTTGCCGCCGACGACGCCCTCGACGTGCCCGGTGAAGCGGGATCCCGCGGGGGCCCGGTCGAGCGTGGTGGTCACGGTGGTGGACGCGGTGCCATGGGCGGGCACGGTGAGTTGACGGTCCGTCACGGCGAACAGGCCCTCGGGTGCCCCCGGCGCGTCCACCCGCGGGGTCACGGTCACCGCGGTGTCACCGGAGTTGGCCCACTCCACGGTACGGGTGACGGTCCCGCCGGAAGCGCCGCCCGGGGGGTGGATGCCGGCGTCGGCGGTGGCGGTGGCCACGAGGGTGGCGCCGGTGGCGGCCACCGCGTCCACGCGTCCGTTGCCGCCGGAGTCCGCGGGGATGTCCGGGGTCGCGACGGACGTGGAGACCAGGGCGTCCTTGATCCGGGCCCCGTTCCAGTCCGGGTGCTTGGCCGCCACCAGGGCGGCGACGCCCGCGACGTGCGGGGTGGCCATCGAGGTGCCGCTGAGGGTGGCGTACGAGCCCGTCCCGAAGGGTGCCCACTGGGAGCGAGCCGCCAGGATGTCGACACCGGGGGCGGTGATCTCCGGCTTCATCGCGTCGTCCCGGAAGCGGGGGCCGCGACTGGAGAAGTCGGCGATGGCGTCGGAGGAGTCGACGGCGCCGACGGTGAGCGCGGCGTCGGCGGCGCCGGGCGCGGCCACGGTGCCCTCGTACGGGCCGGCGTTGCCGGCGGCTATGGTGAACAACGCGCCCGTCTCGGCGCTGAGTTCGTTGACCGCCTGGCTCATCGGGTCGGTGCCGTCGGTGGGCTGGTCGCTGCCGAGGCTCATGCTGACCACGCGGGCCTTGGCCTCACGCGCGGCCCACTCCATGCCGCTGATGATCCAGGAGTCGGAACCGCTGCCCGCGTTGCTGAGGACCTTGCCCACGTGCAGCCGCACGCCGGGGGCGACGCCCTTCTCCTTGCCGCCGGACGCGGCGCCGTTGCCCGCGATGGTGGACGCCACGTGGGTGCCGTGGCCGTGGTGGTCGTCGACGTCCTCGCCGGGCACGAAGCTGCGGGAGTCGGCGACGACGCCGTCGAGGTCGGGGTGGCCGGTGTCGTAACCGGTGTCGAGGACGGCGACGTCCACGCCCTGGCCGGTGTCGCCCCCGGCCCACACCTCGGGGGCGCCGATCTGGGCGACGCTGTCGGCGAGGTCGGCCTTGACCTTGCCGTCGAGCCACACCTTGCGTACGCCGCCGGACAGGGCGGGGCCGCTCGCCGTGGCCTTCGCGGCCGCCTGCGGGGTGGCCCGGCCGGTCAGGTCGGCCCAGAACTCCGCCGCCTGGTCGTGGTCCTGGGTGGTGGCGGTGCTGTCGATGCTGGTCAGCGCACGTGCGCCGGTGGCCCCTTCGGGGAGGGACGGCGCCGCCAGCTTCCGCCGGGCGTCGGAGGAGTAGGTCAGGATGACGGGAAGGCCCTTGGAGCGGTCGTCGTCGTAACCGTCGGCGATGAGCCGCGTGACGTTGAAGAGGTCGGTGTCGAGGAGTCCGGTCGCCACGTACCGCTCGGCGGCGAACGGGTAGACGTAGGTGTCGCCGTTCTGCGTGGTGACGCGGGCGTCCGCGCGGTGGCCGCCGGGGCCCTGCACGGTGACGGAGGCACGGCCGTCGCCACCCGGCGTGACGGTGACCCGGTCGCCGGTGATGAGGGTGACGGTGCGCGGGCTGGAGCCCGAGTGGGCCCGGCCGGTCACGACCACGTCGTCCGTCGAGGAGGAGGGGGTGGCGTGGTCACTGGCAGACGCCGGTGGGATCGCCATCAGCATTGCCGCGACACCCGCGACGATCGGCAGGCCGTTTCGGCCCGGGAAGAGCGGTCTCACAGGGGATCCTTCACGTTAGATCCATCCAATGTCCGCCGCATGCTAGCGAGTTAAACGATTCAACGGGCCGGGAAACGAGAGGAGCACAGCGGCGTCTTTCCGCCCGCTGTCGGGATCACGACAGGGTGGGACCCCCGGCCGCCGGCGCCGTGAAGGGCGCGGTGGCGAACGCCGTCCGCGCGTGCCGATAACTCCTTCTCGACGTAGCACGGTTCATGGCGGCCGATCTCGAGACCGTGATCCGTGGACGCCCCGTTCCGCGGTCTCGCGGTGCCGCTCCACCGCCTGCGCCGGGCTGCCGCCCGGGCTGTGCGGTGGCCGCCACCGGCTCCGCGGCCGGGTGCGTGCGGGAGGCCCTCGTGCCAGGGGTGGCGGCGTGTCCGTGGGGCCACGGACGGCCCAGCGAGCGGATCGGCCGAAGGTCGCCGACCTCGTGCGTAGTTACGACTCTCCCGACGGCCGCGGCGGCGACGACCTGATCTGCGGCGGAGCCGGCAACGACACGCTGACCGGCGGGGCCGGCAACGACCGCATCGAAGGCGGTGACGGAAACGACGCCCTGACCGGCGGTGACGGCGACGACGCCCTCTTCGGTGACGCCGGCAACGACGCCCTCTCCGGCGGTCCCGGCATCAACACCAACGACGGCGGACCCGGCACCGATGCCTGCGTCAACCCGGCCACCGGTCCCGGCTGCAATCCCTGACCGCTCACCGGCCCGCCGTCACGGCGGCGGGCCGGACGTACGCGCGGAGCGCCCGGGCGCCGCACCGCGGCCCGGGTGACGTCCGGCGACGGCGCTACCGCGGTGTGCCGAGGCGGTCGACGAGGTCGTGCCAGCCGGCGTCCAGCCGCTCGATGGGCATGCCCCGGGCCGTGAGCAGGTACTCCACGAGCACGGTGTCGAGGTAGGCCTGCAGCGTGTGCCCGGTCAGTTCGACGTCGCCGGGGGCGCCCGCCTGCCGGAGCAGCAGGGTCAGGTGCGTGAGCCTGAGCTGGTACGACGGGTTGAAGCGGCGGCTCTGCTCCCGGCGCGCGGCGAGGTACAGGTCGCGGTGGGCGTGCTCGTGGCGCATCACGGCGGGACCGAAGGCGCGCAGCCGCTCCAGCGGCGGGGCGTCCGGTCCCAGGGGCGGCGGACCGGTGAGGAAGGCCGCCTGGATCTGCTGCTCGATGTGGTCGATCAGCGCGAGCATCAGCCCCGTGCGGTCGCCGAAACGCCGGAAGACCGTCCCTTTGCCGACCTCGGCCGCGGCGGCGACGGCCTCCATGGTCACGTTCGCCGCTCCGTGCTCGGCGGCGAGTTCGGCCGCGACCTCCAGCAGACGCCTGCGGTTCCGTGCGGCGTCGGCACGCAGCCGTGGTGGCTCGCCCGCCGGTGTGAGGGTGAGGCCCGCGGGTCCGGCGGAGGCGTCGCGCACGGGGAGGACGGCGCGGTGCGGCTCGGTCATGGCCACAGCGTAGCGGTGGGAATAGAAGTGGACCGCGGTCCGTTTGCCTGGTACAACATGTAACCGGACCACGGTCCGCTTTCAGTTCCTAGCAGGGAGATCGCCCATGTCCGTCCGCATCCTCGCCCTCGTCGGCAGCCTCCGCGCCGGTTCGCACAACCGCCAGCTCGCCGAGGCCGCCGTCAAGCACGCTCCCGAGGGCGTCGAGATCACGCTCTACGAGGGTCTGGCGGAGGTCCCCTTCTACAACGAGGACATCGACGTCGAGGGTGCGGTGCCCGAGGCCGCCGCCCGTCTGCGCGCCACCGCCGGCGCCGTCGACGCGTTCCTGCTGTTCTCGCCCGAGTACAACGGCACCATCCCGGCCGTCCTCAAGAACGCCATCGACTGGCTGTCCCGCCCGCACGGTGCCGGCGCCCTGTCCGGCAAGCCGGTCGCCGTGGTCGGCACCGCCTACGGCCAGTACGGCGGCGTGTGGGCCCAGGACGAGGCCCGCAAGGCCGCGGGCATCGCCGGTGCCTCCGTCCTCACGGACGCCAAGCTCTCCATCCCCGGCTCCGTGACCCGCTTCGCGCAGACGCACCCGGCGGACGACTCCGAGGTCGTCGAGGGGCTGACCCAGGTCATCGAGCAGCTGTCCCAGGCCGGTGCCGGCGTCGCCGCCTGAGCCCCACCTTCCACGCCGGGACCGCGCGGGCCGTCGCCCGCGCGGTCCCGGCGTCCCGCGTCAGCGGAGGCCGAAGGCCCGGATCACGGTCTGGGTGACCGCGTTGCCCGCGGAGTCGTGCGCCCCCGCACGCAGCGAGACGAACCGGGCCTGCTTCGGGGCGGACAGCTTGAAGCGGCCGTCGTGCCCGCAGGCGGTCTTCCGCCAGGTGCGCCCGTCGTCGTAGGACACCTCGAGGGAGACGGCCGAGAGGGAGCCCGCGCCGACGGCGCCCGGGAGGTGGGCGGCCGTGACGGACAGCGCGTCGTTCCGGGCGGCCCTGCCGTCCGCGTCCGTGGCGATGCCGTAGTCGATCTGCGGCAGCGGCAGCACTGCCGCGTCGTCGCCCGCCGAGGCCTTGGACGTGAACTCCCACTCGGTGTGCGTGGTGGCGGAGTAGGGGCTCACCGAGGCGTCACGGCTCGCGTCCAGCACCAGGCGGTAGGGCAGCCGGCCCGTACCGGGGGCGGTGCCCCCCATGCTGGTGTTGGTCGTGCTCTGGCCCAGGCGCGTGCCGCCCTGGTAGAGGGTGAGCGTCTGCCGTGTGCGCTGGTAGTCCATCGACATGCCGACGTGGTCCGCGCCACCCCATGCGGGGATGTCGAAGGCCAGCCAGCTGCCGCTGCGGGTGGGCAGCTTGTAATTGTTGTTCAGGTACGGCCGCTCGACGGGCTTGAACCACTCCTGGCTGTGCCGGCTGCCCGCCCGGTACGTGGTGCGCGGTTCGACCTCGTACAGCAGACCGTCGACGTACGCCTCCTGGCCCCAGGAGTAGCCCGGTCCGGTGGAGACCCAGTCGACCCGCCGCGAGTTCACCGGCTCCCGCATCGTCAGGCCGATGCCCCAGTTGGAGTACACGGGCCAGTCGAAGCGGAACTCGCCGCCGCCCTGGGCCGGGTCGGGGCTGTCGAAGGTGACGTCGACCCGGGCCAGGTTCTTCGTGCCGCCCTTGACGACGAGGTGGCCGGGGATCTCGTTGTGCCACGTCCACATGAGGTCGTAGACGTACGGGCTGACCGGCTGCGAGCCCACCTTCAGCACGGCGCCCCGTGCCGACGCGCGGCGCAGGAGCCGTTCGCCCTCGTCGGTGCTCAGCAGCGCCACGTCGATCCGGGCGGGCGTGAAGGGGTCGTCGGTGTAGCTCCGCAGCTGGCGTCCCGGCTGGTCGTTCACGACGAGCAGGAGCCTGGCGCCCGCCGCGACCGCCGCGGCGGCCTGTTCGGCGTCGCCCACGGCGCCGCCCCGGCGCACGACCACCGCCTTGCCGCGCGCGTCGAGCCCGGCGTAGTCCGCGCTCGCGCCGTCACCGGCGGCCACCAGGGGGAACGCGTAGTGGCCCTGGGCGAGCGCGGTGACGTCCGCCTGCCGCAGGACGTCGGTGAACGCGTCGTTCCCCGCGCTGACGGACAGCGCCGGCTGCTCCTTGCGCCAGCGGGCGCCGAGGTGGAAGTCGCCGTGGGTGACCTCGTGCGTGGTGGGCTGGGCCCAGAGGCTGTCGTAGCTGGTCTGGGTCTCCATGTAGTCGCGCCAGCTGCCGCCGCCCATCGCGCGGTTGTACTCCAGGCGCTGGTAGGTCACCTCGGTCGGCTGCGGTGTCGTCATGTCGACCCGCTCGAGCTTCGTCGCGTCCAGCATCACCGTGCGGTCGCCGTCCATGACGACCTCGGGGTCGCCGAGCAGTGCCATGCCCATCGAGTGGGGGCCGTGCACGCCGCGCACGTCCTTGAAGGACAGTACGGAGTAGACGTCGTCCGGGAGCCAGGTCTCCAGCCGCCCGGTCTGGTCGACGAGGTAGAACGCCGGGTCGAAGTCGCCGGAGCGCAGCACCTCGACGACCCCGGACATGGGCTTGCCCTCGCCGTCCTTGAGGACCATCGTCAGCCTGTGGGCGGCGTCGCCCAGCGACACCGCCGTGTGGGTGACCGTCCTCCCCGCCGTGTCGGCCGCGACGACCTGACCTGACCAGCGGCCGTTCCCGGTCGCCTTCGAGCCGTCGATGGTGACGGTGACCTCGGCGGTGCCGTGCGCCGGCACGACGACCCGGGACGCGGACAGCGCGAACAGCCCGGCGGGGGCGTTCGGGGCCTGGACGGACAGGGCCAGCGTCACCGGGGAGCCCCCGGTGTTGGTGTACGTGACCGGACGCTCGACCGCGGCGGCACCGCCGCCGGCCTCGGCCTGACCGGTGAACGCGGTCGCCGAGGCGAACACCTCGGCGCCGAGCGCCGAGGGCACGTCCACCCGGCCGCTGCCGGCCTGGAACGCGTCGTACTGCGGGGTCTGCTTCGAGCTGCTCACCAGCAGGTCCTTCAGCTGGGAGCCGGTGAGCCCCGGGCGCGCGGCCGCGAGCAGGGCCGCCGCGCCCGCGACGTGCGGTGTGGCCATCGAGGTGCCGCTGAGCGTCTGGTAGCTGCCCTCGCCCTCCGGCGCGTACTGCGAGCGGGCCGCCAGGACGTCGACGCCGGGCGCGGTGATCTCCGGCTTGAGACCGCCGTCGCCGACGCGCGGACCCTGGCTGGAGAACCAGGCGACGTCGTCGGAGGAGTCGACGGCTCCCACCGTCAGGGCGGCGTCCGCCGCTCCCGGCCCGCCGATGCTGCCGGGCGTACCCATGTTGCCCGCGGCGATGACGAACAGCGCGCCGGTCTGCGCGCTCAGGCGGTCGACCGCCGCGCTGAGGGGGTCCGTGCCGTCGGACGGGGTGTCGGAGCCCAGGCTCATGCTCACGACGTCCGCGTCCTGGTCCACCGCGGCCCATTCCATGCCGGCCAGCACCCAGGAGTCCTGGCCGGAGCCCGAGTCGGCCAGCACCTTGCCCACGTGGAGGTCCGCGCCGGGGGCGACGCCCTTCTCCTTGCCGTCCGAGGCGGCCCCGGTGCCGGCGATGGTGGACGCGACATGGGTGCCGTGTCCGTTGCGGTCCGTCACGTCCTCGTCCGGGACGAAGGTCCGGGTGGCGGTGATCCGGCCGGACAGGTCGGGGTGCCCGGTGTCGACACCGGTGTCGAGGACGGCGACGTCGACACCCTTGCCGGTGTCGCCGGCCGACCACGCCTGCGGGGCGCCGATCTGGGCGGTGGTGTCGGCGAGATCGGCCTCGACCTTGCCGTCGAGCCAGATGCGGGCGATGCCGGAGCCGAAGGCGGGGGTGTCGCCCGGGGTGGTCTTGGCGGCCCGCGATCCGGCCCCGGGCGCGGAGGTGACGGCCTGCCAGAAGTCTGCGGACCGGTCCCTGTCCTCGGTGAGGGCGGCGCCCTGGACGCTGCTGAGGTCCCTGACCCGGGTGGCACCGCGCGGCGTCGTGGAGCGCAGGCCCGCGGCGGTGCCGTAGGAGACGATCAGCGGCAGGTGGTCGAGGTGCGCGTCGTCGTAGCCGTCCGCGACGAGCTTGCTGATGTTGAACAGGCGCCGGTCCAGGGTGCCCGCCGCCACGTAGGGGAGGGCGGATTCCGGATAGACGTAGAGGTCCCCGCGGGACTCCATGATGTGCGCGCGGGTCTCGGACCCATTGGCGCCGCGCACCTCGACGGTGCCTCCGGCGGTACCGGACTGCCGGGTGATAACGATGTCACCCGTGATCAGGGTGACCGTGTGGACGCCCGCGGGCACGTTGCCCCGCGCCGCCGGGGCGTCGGCGCCGGCGCTCCCGGGCGAGGCGGCCTGGGCGGCGGACATGGCGGCGGGTTGCGCCATCGACAGGAGGGCGGCGCCGGCGGCGGCGAGCACGCCCCAGCGTCTGGGTGATGGTCTCAAGGGATTCCCTGGCTGTTCCGTGGGGCCGGGGTCGGCCCGCCGACGGTTCGGACTGCCCCGGTGGGGGCGGTCGCATCCTGGCCCCAAACCCGGGGACGGGGGCAGGGCGTGCGAGGTGATCTTTCCCACGTCCGCATCGCGACCGTACGGGTTTGGGGTCGTCAATCCCGCCCCCACGTGCGGAAGTTGCCGGCCGGACCCAGGGCGCGGCGCACCGTTGCGAGCCCGGCGGGCGCCGAGGCGTCGGCGGCACGCGCCGGTGGCCGCGCCGTCCTGACGGGGTCACCTGACGCCGCGCTGCACGACCGGGCGCCATCCGTGCTGCTAGAAAGGGACGTAAATTCTCATATCGGTAAAAAAGGAAAGGGGGGTCGGCGTGGGCTACGCCGCGTCCTTCGGAGCGGGCCTGGTCGTCGGCATCATGTACGGCCTCCTCAGGGTCCCGTCCCCCGCGCCGCCGTTCATCTGTCTCGTCGGCCTGGCCGGCATCCTGATCGGCTCCTCCGTGCCGGAGTGGCTCGCGTGAGGTCCCTGCTCTCGCGGTGCCTCATTTCCTTCTCCGTGGGGGCCCTGGCCGGTGTCCTGTACTGGCTCATGGGCGTCATGTCGCCGGCCCCGCCGTGGATCTCGCTCGCCGGGCTGCTCGGCATCCTCGCCGGCGAGGCGGCGACGCGGCACCTGCTGACGCGCCGCCGGAAGCGGCCTGCCGACCCTGCGGAGGGGCCGCCCCCGGCTAGTCCGTGAAGGGGGCTTCCCGGTCCGGCCCCAGCCACGTCGTCAGGGCCCACCACCAGTGGAGGGCGTCCAGCGGCCCGGACGTGGCGTCCGCGGGCGGCTCGCCGGTGATCTGCCGGAGCCGGCCGAGCCGGTAGCGCACGGTGTTGGGGTGGGTGAACAGTGCGGCCGCCGTCTGGTCCAGACGTCGTCCGTGGTCCAGGAACGCCAGCGCGGTGAGGGCCAGTTGGCGGTGGAAGGCGTCCGAAGGATCCAGGGCGCCCAGGAGCCTGCCGGCCAGGAACGAGCCCAGCAGCGGGTGCTCCCCGGTGGCGATCTCACCGGCGAGGTCCGTCAGCTCCCGCACCCCGCGCCGTCCGCGCCGGCCGCCGGCGGTCAGCGCGCGGACGCACAGCCGGTGGACGGGCGGCAGCTCGTCCGGCGGAACGGCGGGGGAGAGGACGACGAGCACGCCGGCCGCCTCCGGCCCCAGTTCCCCGCGCGCGGGCATCCGGGGGAGCAGGCCCGCCGGCCGGCCCTCGACCCGTCCGGCGATCCCGCGCAGCGCGGTGATCCGGTCCGTGAGGCGGCGGGCGCCGGCGGCGTCGAGGCCGTCCGCGACGAGGCAGTGGTACGTGCCGCCGGGCCGGAGCCCGGCCCGCGCCAGGTCCGCTGCCGGCGGCGGGGTGCCGCCCGTCAGGAGCCGGCGCAGCACCCGCGCCCGCAGGCCGTCGGAGGCGGGCGGCAGTTCCTGCTCGGCCGTGCGGTAGCCGTTGATCACGTGGCGTTCGACGGCGTCGCCGTACTCCTTGAGCCGCAGGACCGCCGAGAGCAGCATGCCGTCGGGCACTCCGGCCGACCTGCTGCGGTCGACGGTGATCTCCACCGTGCGGGTGAGGGCCGCCTGGACGCCGTGGAGCACCGAGGTGATGGGGACGCCCTGTTCGGCCCGGTCGGTGCCGAGCAGCAGGGCGGCGGCGAAGTCCTGGCCGTCCACGCGCCCGAAGGTGCCGAGCCACGGTCCGGCCGCGGCGACGATGGCGGTGACGTGCCGCCGGGTCTCCGCCTCGCCGAGCCGGGCGACGTCGGGGGAGTGGGTGCGCGCGGCGTGCACGAGCTGGCCCCGTACGTCCGGGTCGCCGGCCATGTCCCGCAGGATCCCGGCGACGGGCTCGGGCTGGTGGGTGACCGTCAAGAGCCTCGCCCCTTCCGCGAGCGAACGCTGTGGCCGGGCGACAACCGGGTGCGGGCGCATTGGCGGCCGGCCACTACCGCATTGTCATGACCACCTGATTACCTGTCGGCTACCGAAGGTAACAGCAAGGTCATCCGGGCAACACCCTTCGCGCATCCCCCCGCACCCTCCGGAAGGCACGCCATGGAGACAGAGACAGACCCCGCCATGCCCAGCCGGCGCCGCGTCCTGACGGCGGCGGGAGGTGTGCTCGCCGGGGCGACCGCCCTGGCGCAGGCGGCCCCGGCCCACGCGGCCGCCTCCCAGGACGCGGACGTGATCGTCATCGGCCACGGTCTGGCGGGCCTGGTCGCGACCGCGGAACTGGCCGACAAGGGACGCAAGGTGCTCCTGCTCGACCAGGAACCGGAGACCAATCTGGGCGGCCAGGCGTTCTGGTCCTTCGGCGGGCTGTTCCTCGTCGACTCCGCCGAGCAGCGGCTGATGGGCATCAAGGACTCCCGCGACCTGGCGTGGCAGGACTGGCAGGGCGCGGCCGGTTTCGACCGTGACGTCACCGACCCACACGGCCAGGACCACTGGGCCTACAAGTGGGCCGAGGCCTACGTGGACTTCGCCGCGGGGGAGAAGCGGTCCTGGCTCCACCAGCAGGGCGTGCGCTGGTTCCCGATCGTCGGCTGGGCCGAGCGCGGCGGCGGCCTCGCGGACGGCCACGGCAACTCGGTGCCCCGCTTCCACGTCACCTGGGGGACCGGCCCGGCCGTCGTCGAGCCCTTCGAGAAGCGCGTACGCGCCGCGGTCGCCAGGGGGCTGGTGAGCTTCAGGTTCCGGCACCGCGTCGACGAGCTCGTACGCACCGGCGGCGTCGTCACCGGGGTCCGCGGAGCCCTCCTGGAGCCGAGCAACGCCCCCCGGGGCACCCGCAGTTCGCGCACCGCCGTCGGAGACTTCGAGCTTCGCGCCCCGGTCGTGATCGTGACCTCGGGCGGCATCGGCGCCAACCACGACCTGGTGCGCCAGAACTGGCCGGCCCGGCTCGGCGCACCGCCGAAGAACATGATCTCCGGGGTGCCGGAACACGTGGACGGGCGGATGCTCGCCATCACCGAGCGGGCCGGCGGGCGGATCGTCAACCCGGACCGCATGTGGCACTACACCGAAGGTCTGCAGAACTACGCCCCGATCTGGGCCAAGCACGGCATCCGCATCCTCCCCGGCCCCTCCTCGCTGTGGCTGGACGCCACCGGCAGGCGCTTCTCCGCCCCGGACCTGCCCGGGTACGACACCCTCGGCACGCTCAAGACGATCACGGGTACCGGGTACGACTACTCCTGGTTCGTGACCACCCAGAAGATCCTGGCGAAGGAGTTCGCCCTCTCCGGCTCGGAGCAGAACCCGGACCTCACCAACAAGGACATCCCCCTCACCCTCTCCCGTCTGTGGCAGACCCCGGAGCCCATCGAGCGGTTCAAGAAGAACGGCGTCGACTTCGTGGTCTCCTCCTCGCTGTCCGGGCTCGTCGCCGGGATGAACAGGCTGACCGGGGAGGACCTCATCGACCTGGCCGACCTCAAGCGGCAGATCGACGCCCGCGACCGCGAGATCGACAACCCGTACACCAAGGACGCCCAGGTGATGGGGATCCGCAACGCCCTGGCCTACCCCGGCGACTTCCTCAGCCGCACCGCCACGGCCCACAAGATCACGGACCCGGCCGCGGGACCGCTGATCGCGGTACGGCTGAACATCCTCACCCGCAAGACGCTCGGGGGTCTGCAGACCGACCTGTCCGGCCGGGTCCTGGACGCGGCCGGGGAGCCGGTGCCGGGTCTGTACGCCGCCGGTGAGGTCGCCGGCTTTGGCGGTGGCGGCGTCCACGGTTACCGCTCCCTGGAGGGCACGTTCCTCGGCGGCTGCCTCTTCTCCGGCCGTCAGGCCGGGCGTGCGGCGGCGGCCGCCACGGCGACCTGAGGGGCGTCCCGTCCGTGGCGGGCCGGTGGCCACCGGCCCGCCACCGGGGCCCGCGCCCGCCGCTGTCCGGGGAGCGGGCGGAACGCTGATCGATTTCGGACAAGATTTGTTGCCGCCATGACAATGATGTCATCCCGATGTCACGCTGTGTCCGCACCCGCACACGGACGGCGTCATCCCGCACTGCGAGCTCCGCCCCGCCCGGCCCACTCCGCCGGCGGGTCCGCACGGCCACCGTCAGCCGACCGCCGCAGGAGGAGAACTCCTTGTCCCACTTACGCACCCTGCCCCGTCACGCCAGGGCGACCGCCGTCGCCCTGACCGCCGCCGCCGCACTGCTCGGCGCGGCCCTTCCCTCAGGCCCGGCGCTCGCCACCGGCCAGGGACGGGGCAGCACGACGATCGTCGCATCCCCCCACACCGGCGCGTTCCCCGTGCGCCTGTCCCCGTCCGCCCGCGCCTCGCTGATCCGCGAGGCCGGCTCCGCGGCGCCCGCGACCGCCAAGGTGCTGCGCCTCGGGCAGCAGGAAAGACTCGTCGTCAAGGACGTCGTCAAGGACGCCGACGGCACCGTGCACACACGGTACGAACGCACCTACGCCGGACTCCCCGTGCTCGGCGGCGACCTCGTCGTCCACCGCGACGGCAACCGGCTGACCCAGGACCGCGCCACCGACGCGACGCTGTCCGTGCCCGGTACGCGGCCCGCGGTCGCGGCGGCCACCGCCGGGAAGAAGGCCCTCGCCGCCGCGCCCCGTACCGGAAACCCCCGTACGGCCGGGGAACCGCGGCTCGTCGTCTGGGCCGCGACCGGCAGGCCGGCACTGGCCTGGGAGACCGTCGTCACCGCCACCCAGGCCGACGGCACCCCCAGCGAACTGCACGTCGTCACCGACGCCCGCACGGGCAAGGAGCTCTCCCGCTCCGAAGGCGTCAAGACCGGCACCGGAACCGGCGCCTTCGTCGGCACCGTCCCCCTCGGCACCACGGAGGCCGGCGGTGCCTACGAACTCCGCGACGGCACCCGGGGCGGCCACTACACCACCGACCTGAACAACACGACTTCCTCCGGCACCGGCACCCTCTTCACCGACGCCGACGACGTCTGGGGCGACGGCACCGTCGCCAACCGCCAGTCCGCGGGCGTGGACGCGCACTTCGGTGCCGGCGCGACCTGGGACTACTACCAGGACACCTTCGGCCGCAACGGCATCTACAACGACGGCGACGGGCGCTACAGCCGCACCCACTACGGCAGCAACTACGTCAACGCCTACTGGAGCGACACCTGCCGCTGCATGACCTACGGCGACGGCTCGGGCAACACCCACCCCCTCACCGCCATCGACGTGGCCGGGCACGAGATGAGCCACGGCGTCACCAGCGCCACCGCCGACCTCAACTACAGCGGTGAGTCCGGCGGCCTGAACGAGGCCACCTCCGACATCTTCGGCACCATGGTCGAGTTCCACGCGGACCTCGCCGCCGACACCCCCGACTACCTCATCGGCGAAGAGATCGACATCAACGGCGACGGCACCCCGCTGCGCTACATGGACAAGCCCTCCAAGGACGGCGACTCGCGCGACTACTGGTCGTCCTCGCTCGGCGGCGTCGACGTCCACTACTCGTCGGGCCCGGCCAACCACTTCTTCTACCTGCTCGCCGAGGGCAGCGGCCCGAAGACCGTCAACGGCGTGGCCTACGACAGCCCCACCTACGACGGCGTCCCGGTCCCCGGCATCGGCGCCGCCAACGCCGCCGCGATCTGGTACCGGGCACTGACCACGTACATGACCTCGACCACCGACTACGCCGGAGCCCGCACCGCGACCCTCCAGGCCGCGGCCGACCTCTTCGGCGCCTACAGCCCGGCGTACGTCACCGTCGCCAACACCTGGGCGGCCATCAACGTCGGCCGCCGCATCGTCGACGGCATCGACCTGATCCCGCCCGGCGACCAGATCAGCGGCGTCGGCCAGACGGTCTCCCTGCAGGTCGAGGCGACCACCAGCAACGCCGGCGCCACCCTGGAGTACGAGGCCACCGGGCTGCCCGACGGCGTGGGCATCGACCGGGACACCGGCCTGATCTCCGGCACACCGGACTCCACCGGCACCCACGAGGTCACGGTCACCGTCACCGACAGCACCGGCGACACCGCCTCCACCGGGTTCACCTGGACGGTCGCCTACGTCTACGGCAACGGCACCCGCGTCGACATCCCCGACGCCGGCGCCGCCGTCGAGTCGCCGATCACCGTGACGGGCCGCGGCGGCCACGCCTCCGCCGTCACCCAGGTCCACGTGAAGATCGTCCACACCTGGCGCGGCGACCTCGTCGTCGACCTGCTCGGGCCCAGCGGCAGCACCTACCCGCTGCTCAACCAGACCGGCGGGTCCGCCGACAACGTCGACCAGACCTTCACGGTCGACGCCTCCGCCGAGACGATCGACGGCACCTGGAAGCTCCGCGTCCGCGACGCCGTCGCGCTCGACACCGGCTACATCGAGAACTGGACCATCACCCCGTAGCGGACCACACTCCGCTCCGCCGGCGGGCCGGGCCACCCCCCTCCCGGCCCGCCGGCGCCCCACGTCCCCGATAACCCGTTGCCGCGGGCCGACACGGCGGGTGATCATCGCGGGATGATCACGACCCCGCCCGACGGCCGCGCCGGAATCGACGCGTCACTGGTCAAGCGCCTGCTCGCGGCACAGTTCCCGCAGTGGGGCCACCTGCCCGTCACCCCGGTGGAGGCCGACGGCTGGGACAACCGCACCTACCGCCTCGGGCACGCCATGACGGTCCGTCTGCCCACCGCCGAAGGCTACGTCCCCGCGGTGGCCAAGGAGAACGAGTGGCTGCCCCGGCTCGCGCCCTCGCTCCCCGTCGCCGTCCCGTCCGTGCTCGGCATGGGCGACCCGGGCGAGGGCTACCCCTTCCCCTGGTCCGTACGCGGCTGGCTGCCCGGCGGGACCGCCGCCCCCGAACGCATCGCCGACCTCAGCCGGTTCGCCGTGGACCTCGGCGAGTTCCTCCTCGCGCTCCAAGGCTGCGACCCCACCGGCGGCCCGGCCGCCGGCCGCCACAGCTGGTACCGGGGCACCTCACCCGCCCACTACGACGATGAGACCCGCCGCTGCCTGGCCCTCCTCGACGGCCACGTCGACACCGCCCGCGCCCGCGCCGTCTGGGACGCCGCCCTCGCCGCCGAGTGGCACGGCCGACCCCTCTGGTTCCACGGCGACATCGCCTCCGGCAACCTCCTCGTCCGCGACGGCGAACTCGCCGCCGTCATCGACTTCGGCACCTCCGGCGTCGGCGACCCCGCCTGCGACCTGGTCATCGCCTGGACCATGTTCTCCGGCGCCGGCCGCGAGGCGTTCCGCCGCACGGTCCGCCAGGACCCCGCCACCTGGGCCCGCGCCCGCGGCTGGGCCCTGTGGAAGTCACTGCTCGTGCTCGCCGACACCCTCACCACCGACCCGGCCCGCGCCGAGGTCAACCGGCACGTCATCACCGAAGTCCTCGACGACCACGACCACTTCGCGCGGGCGGCCGTGGCGGGGTGAGGACGCCGGATCAGGCGTCCGCGGCGGTGCCGGGCCATCGGAGGACCAGGCGGGTGAAGACCTTGTCGATCACGTGTCCCGCCGGGAGTTCGTGGTCCGGGGTGCCCGCGGGATGGACGGACAGGGCCGGATACCCGGTGCCGCGGACGTGCCGGTCCCAGGCGCGGACGCACGCGACCAGGCGCTCGGCCGACAGGGGCCCGGCCGCGCCGTAGGCGTGGACGACGAGTTCCAGGCGCCGCCCCCGGACCTCCGGCCCGCCCGGGACCTCAACGTAGGTGAGGTGGGCGAGGGAGCCGTCCGCCACCACGGCGGCGGCGTTCCCGCTCTTGGGAAGGGCCACGCGCCCTGGACGCCGTGAACCGCCCCGCACCAGGCGGCAGAAGCCGGGCAACGTGGTGGCCGCGAACAGCTCAAGCGTCTCCAGGGACTCCTCGGCCGCGACGGTGACGCCGGTCCTCGACTCGTGACGCCCGCCGCGCAGCGTGTCCCCGACGCCGGCCGTGTCCGGCACGGTGCCGTCCCCGAAGCACAGTTGCAGCCCGGCGCCGGCAAGGTCGACCACCGGAAGGGTCCGTGCCGCGGCCCCGCGGTCGCGGACGAATCCGCAGTACGTCCATCCGCGGGAGCGCAGCACCTCACCCTCCTTCCGGAGGGCGATGGCGCGGGTGTAGCCGTGGATCTCCAGGGGCAGGACGAGATACCGCCCGTCGGCGAGCTGGCGGCCCCACTCGGGGGAGACGTCCCAGGTCCGGTAGGTGATCACACTCGCGTCGAAACCGCCCCGCGGGACGTGACCCGGCGCCCCGTGCCCGCCGTCGCCGAGCACGACGGTGACGCGGCCGCTCCCTGCCTCCGCGGTGAGGCGCCTGGTGCGACGGACCACGTACGGGTCGACGTCGACCGTGACGACCCGTCCTGCCGGACCGACGACGTGGGCGATGAGTTCCGCGTTGTACCCCCCGGATCCGGCCTCGAACACCGTCATGCCCGGCTCCAGACGCATCTTCTCGAGCATGTCGGCCTGCAGCCACGGCGCGGAGACGGAGCTGACGGACTCCCCGCTCGCCGTGCGCCGGGTGACGACGGCGAGATCGTGGTCGTACGCGGTGGCCGGCGGGCTCTCGGGGACGTACCTGTGCCGCGGCACGGACCGGAGGGCCTCCTGGACCGGGGGCGAGGGGGCCCAGCCGCCACGGACCACGTCGTCGGCCATGCGCCCGCGCAACCGCGCCGCCGGTGCCGGCTCGCCCTCGACCGGGGGTTGCCGGCCGGCCGTCCCATAGGTCGTCATGGACGGCTGGTCCGGCACGACACCGGGCCATACGGTGGCGAGGGCCTGTGCGGACGGCGCGAAGACAGGCCCGAGCGCGGCGAGGGCGTGCAGCTCGTGCCACTCCCACCGCAGGAAGCGGTCCGGCTCGCGCACGGTGGGTTCGCCGGACCAGGAGACGGCCCGGACGACGGCGGAGAGGCGGCGGACACGGCCGCGGTCGTCGTGGAGGATCGCCACCAGATGGACGTCCTGCGTCCCGCAGGACAGGCCGGTCTCCTCGGCCAGTTCCCGTACCGCGGTCTCCGGGAAGGTCTCGCCCGGTTCGACGCGGCCGCCGGGCAGTTCCCACATGCCCTCGGCGGAACGCCCCAGGAGCACGCGGCCGCAGCCGTCCGTGACGACCACGCACGCACCGGCGACCGCCGCCGCGTCCGGTTCGCCCTCCTTCTCCACGGCCGTGAACACCGGGCACGGATCGCGCAGGACGAGCACGGCGAGCCCCTCGGCGTCGAAGCGGTCCACCGAGGCCCATCCCTCGACGAGGACGCCGATCTCGTCCTCGTCCAGGGCGATGCTCCTCCGCTCCTGCGGGGTGTTCGCGGCCAGGGGCGTGATCACCACCAGGGCACCCCCGGGGCGGAGGCGGGCCGCGAGACGAAGCAGTACGCGGGAGCGATCACGGAGGAACGCGAGCACCAGGCGCAGCGTGATGAGGTCGTATCCGGCTTCGTCCAGCTCGGCGGGGGCCTCGCGCTCGACGTCGCCGCACAACCACCGCACGCCCCCCGAGGCGTGCGCACGCTGTGCGGCCCTCTGCAGGGCGCTCTCGGTGAAGTCGACGCCGTCCACCGCGTACCCGAGCCCCGCAAGGTGCAGGGCCAGCTCCCCGGTGCCGCAGCCCACGTCCAGCGCGCGCGACCCGCTCACGGCCGGAACGTGCTCGGCGAGCAGGTCGCGTTCCGTTGCGGTGAGCCCACGGAAATCCCGCCCCGCGGTGTAGTGCTCGTCCCATGCTGTCCGGCTCGTGTAGGCCAACGGAACACTCCTGTCTCGTGGGTGACGGGCGGGCCGGGCAAGGGCCGTTCCACCGGGTCCAACGAGCAGGAGGGGCCCGACGACCGGGCCGCTTTCGGCCGTCATGGGGGCGTTGTCGCGTCGGGGGCACGGCGCTTGTGCCGTACACCGACCCTTGGTGTATCGGCACTCCTCGCGAGGCGATGATGGCCGAAACGCCGGCCGGCTCAGCCCGCGCGTTCCGCCGCGCTGCGCTCCACGCAGAACTCGTTGCCCTCCGGGTCGGCGAGCACCACCCAGCCCGTGCCGTCCGGGCGGCGCCGGTCGTCGACCTGCGTCGCGCCGAGCAGGAGGAGGCGCTCGACCTCTTCGTCCCGCGTGCGGTCCTGCGGCTGGACGTCCAGGTGCACGCGGTTCTTGACGGTCTTGGGGTCCGGAACGGTCACGAAGAGGATGCCGGGGCCGCCGGCGACCTCGATCAGGGCTTCCTCGTCACCGGGTTTGTCGTCCTCGTGGAGCGGACGGTCCAGGACGAGGGACCAGAAGCTCGCCAGACGGTGGGCGTCGGCGCAGTCGATCGTGATGTGGCGCATTGCGGAGGTCATGGGGCGGATTGTGGTCCACGGCGCCGGACCGGGGCAACGCGGTTGTGTCAGGGGCGGCCGATAGCGTTCACGTGTCCCCCGCGGGATCCCGTGAGCCCGGAAGCAGGAAGCGACAGCCGTGAACGATGACGTCCTGTCGGTCATACCGACCGACCCCCGGTGGCAGCCCGACCCTGATGCGGCAGAGCGTGCCGTCGCCCTCGTCGCCTCGTTGGAACCCGAGGACCCCGACGGTGCGGACATCGAGATCGAGGTCAGCCGGTACGACACCATCACGCCGGTCGAGTGCGGCGGCAATCTGGTCGCCATCGGGTGCCCGTTGTGCGGTGGCCCCGTCGACACCGCCTGGTGGTCGGAGGTGTTGGACGCGCACCGGGACGAAGGCTTCGTGACGCTGTCGGTCGACGTCCCGTACTGCGGGGGTGCCACGTTGCTGGACGAACTGCACTACGACTGGCCGTGCGGGTTCGCGCGCTTCGAGATCGCCGTGTGGAACCCCCGCCATGACTGGTTCGGCGACGACGAACTGGCCGCCGTCGGTGAAGCGCTCGGCCACCCCGTCCGGCAGATCAGGGCTCACGTCTGAACGGGCCGGGTACCGGCCCGTCAGTCCGCGCGCCCGGTCGCGGCCACGGTCACGCCGAGGCCGATCATCGCCAGCCCGCCGGCGCCGCCGATCGCGGACAGGCGGCGGTCGGAGCGGCCCAGCCAGACGCGGGCGGCGGAGGCGGTCAGGCCCCACAGGGTGTCGCTGACGAGGCCGATGCCGATGGGGACGAGGCCGAGGAGCAGCATCTGCGCGGGCAACGACCCGGCGGAGTGGTCCACGAACTGGGGGAGCACGGCGGCGAAGAAGACGATGCCCTTGGGGTTGGTGACCCCGACCGCGAGGCCGTCCGCGACGGTCCGCAGGTTGCCGCGGGCCGCCCGGTCGGGGGCGTCCATCGCGCCGACCGTCAGCTCCCGGCGGTGCCGGAACGCCTTCACGCCGAGGAAGACGAGGTAGGCGGCGCCGGCCAGTTTCACCACCAGGAAGAGCGTCAGGGACCGCTCGATCAGCGAGCCCAGGCCGAACGCCACGGCCACCACCAGCAGGTACGAGCCGATGAAGTTGCCCAGCACCGACGCGAGGGCGGTGCGGCGGCCGTGCGCCAGGGCGCGGCCGATGACGAAGAGCACGCTGGGCCCGGGGATGACGATGACGAGCAGGGACATCGCCGCGAACGCGAGCAGCCGGTCGGTGGACACCATGGTCCCTCACCTCCGCGGCCATTGAACCAGGTGCCCAGGGTGCCCTGCCGGTCGTGCGGCGGCCGGCAGGGAACCCCGGGGACGGGACCGGGACCCGTCAGTCCCGGCCCACCACGGCCTGGGCGTAGGGGACCAGCCGCACCGGCCCGACGAGCCCGGTGCGCTGCGAGGCGGCACCGCCGTACACGGACGGGTCGCTGACGCGCAGCCGGTTGAGCAGCGGCGTGGCCACCTCGACCTCGATCGTGTTGCTGCCGCGGCGGAGCAGCCCGCCGAGGTCCACCACGGGGTTGATGTGGCTGGTGACCGGTGTCGGCCGCCCGTTGACGCTGACCCGGAAGGTGTCGGTGACCTCGCCGAGGTCGAGCAGGGCGCCGAGGTCGCCGCTCCAGGACCGGTCGAGTTCGACGGTGGCGCGGTAGCGGCCGATGCCGGCGGCGTCCGTGAGTTCCGGGATGGCGTTCCACGGCGCCAGGGCGGCGAGGGCGATCCGGTGCCGGACGACGGTGGTGCGGTCCGGGTCCGCGCCGGGACGCCAGTCCTCCGCGTCCAGGGTCCAGGAGGTGAGCTCCCGGGGCGCGGGCACCTCCCCGACGACGGTGCCGACCGACCCCCCGCGCGACAGCGTCGTGGTGTAGGTGCCGGCGGCGCGGGCGCGCAGGACGAGCCGGCCGTCGTCGAAGCGCACGTCGTCCGCGTCCGTGGTGACGGCGTGGGTACGGCCGGGCTTGCCGTGGAACCGTCCCGGCGGCGCGAAGGCCACGACCATCGACTCGGCCGGCTGCAGCGCCACCCGGAAGGTGAACAGGTCGCCGTCCTGCGCGTACAGGGCCAGCGGCCGGGCCTCGCCCGTCCACGGGTCCAGCAGGTACGGCACCGCGCCCGAGCGGGTGCGGCGTACCGTGACGGCGTGGTCGATCGCGGCGACGGGGGGCTTCACGGTCTCGGCGTGCTTGCCGTTGACGAGGTAGAACCAGTCGACGCCCTCGTCGAAGCGGTGCATCGTGAGCAGCGTCGAGGGCACGGCGTAGCTCACGTCGGGCACCAGACCGAGGTCCGTGAGGGCCTGACCCACCGCCGTCTTGTCGGTGACCTGCCGGACCCGCGGCTGAGCCAGCAACTCGGTGACGAGCGCGCGGAGTTGCTGCAGGGTGGAGTCGTCCTCCACGCCGGGCGTCGTGACCGTCGTCCAGTCGCCGAGCAGGACGACCGGCAGCCCGGCCCGTGTCAGGCGCAGCAGGTGGCGCGCGTCCGGGAGGGTGAGGGTGACCGCCGAGCCGGAGAAGAAGTCGCCCTCGACGAACAGCGCCCGGTAGGCGGGGCCGTCGGGGGCCAGCCGGCCGTCGCGGACCTTCGCCGACGGAAGGTCCAGCAGGGGCCCGCTGAGGAACTGGTGGGTCCAGCCGAGCGGCACGCCCGTCGAGGTGAACCAGGACGCGCCGATGCCCGTCGCGGTGTAGCCGGTCTGCCGGAAGACGGCGACGTCGATCCGGGAGGTGCCGCGCTGCATGGCGTGGTGCACCCGGGACAGGTACCCGGACACATCGGTGACGTGCCGCCAGGTCGGGTGCCGCGGGCCCCAGGACTCGCCGTAGCCGACGGTGCCGTTGTACGGGGTGAAGGCCGCGTAGCCGGGCCACTTCACCCCGGGCAGCGTGGCGTACGAGAAGCCGTGCACGACGGTCTGGTTGACGCCGGCCGCGTACGCGCCGCCCATGGTGCGCAGGAACTTCTCCCACGTGGTGCTGTACGCGGAGCCGGTGTAGGCGCCTGCCTCGCAGGACAGCACCGTGTGGCCCGCCATGTCCCGGCCGCCGGCCAGGCAGCGGTAGTCGTCGAGGTTCTTGAAGCCCAGCGACTCGCCCTCGGGGATGTCCAGCAGCGCGGCGGACCGGATGGCGTCGGTCTGCAGGCCGTACGGCTGCGCGCGCATCCCCAGGCCCAGCGAGTGCGCCCAGCCGCGCAGCGCCGTGAGGTGGTGGGTGTTGTACAGGTCGCTGACGGTGTCCCAGAAGTCGTGCCGTATCTGGCGGGTCGCGACGGCGTCGTAGGCGTAGACCTGGTTGCCGCCGCTCATCGCGATGACCGGCAGGACGGGCAGCAGCGGGTAGCCGTTGCGCTCCTCGAAGGCGGCGGGCAGCCCGGGGGTCCAGGGCAGCGCCTTGGTCTCGATCTCCAGGGAGTCCTCGAACAGGACGCCGCCGGCGCTCTTGAGGAGGCCCCTGATCTCCTTCGTGAGCAGGTTGCGCTCCCAGAAACCGGTGACGGCGGCGGTGCCGGCCGCGCTGAAGTGGTCCACGACGTACGCGGTGGGCGAGGTGTGCGGACCGCCCTCGGGGGTCTGCCCGGTGCCGCGCTGCCAGAAGGCGGTGAGCACCCAGTCGCCCCCGCCGGGCGCGGTCCAGTCCACGGCGCCGTCGGCGACGTGCTCGGTGAGGTCCTGGACGCTCGCGCGGTCCAGGCCGGTCTCCTTGCGGGTGGCGTTCTCGGGGGCGATCCGGGTGGCCAGCAGGCCCAGCAGCCGCTGCCGGGTGACCCCGGACGCGGGGGCCGCGGCGGGGGCCGGCACGGGGCCCGAGTAGGCCGTTCCGGCGGCCACGGTGACGGCGCCGAGGGCGAGTTCCTGCACCGCGGCATCGCTGTCGGGGGTGATCCCGGGGACGGCCGCGGGCCAGCTGGGGCCGATGGTGAGGTCGATGGTGACGCCCCTGCGGCGGGCCTGGTCCAGGGCCGCGTGGACGCCGGCGACCCAGGCGGGGCTGCCCCAGCCGTGGTGCTCGGTGTCCAGGACGGAGGTGTCCTTCACGCTGTGGTGGACGGCGGCGATCTCGGCGCCGCCGAACCCGGCGTCGGCGATCTGGTCGACCTCGCGTCTGATCTCGTCGGGGTCAACCAGCCCGTCCGGCCACCACCAGCGGAACTTCGGCCGCACCGCGCTCCCCGGCGCGGCGAACGCGCCCGCCGCGCCGCCCGCGCCCGCCGTCCCGGTCCGCGCCTCGGCGGCGGCAGCGGGCAGTGCGGGGGCCAGGGCCGCCGCGGTTCCCGCGACGGCGGTGGCGATGAGGAGGCTGCGACGGGAAACCCCGCCGGCCTCGGGGCGGTTGCTGTCGTCGTGCATGGTTCCGTAGCTCCCCGGAGTGAGAGGTGGAGGTGCCTTTCATCCCGGAGTGATCAGTGCCGAGATGCAACGCGCTGCTGATCGAACCGTTTGCATTGAACCGTTTCAATCTCCGCGGAGGCTACAGCGAGGTCCCGGGTGGGGGCAAGGTCCCGGCGGCCGCGAACCTCGACGGGTGTGGTGGGGGAGGCCTGCGCCGCCGTCAGGAGCAGGCGTGCCACGGCCTGTGCCGGACCTCCGCGGCGGGTGCGGACCGTGAGATGAGAACGTTTCAGGCAGGGATGGCGAGCACGTGGTCGCGATGGGTTCCGAGGTCGCCGGGAAGGTGCGGCGCAATCCGCCGTGCGGGAGGGACCCGATGAAATCCGGCACGCATGGCGTCCCCTTCCCGCGTTTCCACCGTATAGCGCACGGGTGGTCTTGCCGCAAGGCCCCCACAGGGGGCGAAAATCGCTCCTCACGCGCCGGGGAATGGCGCAGGACGGGAGCGAGATGCGTTTTCTGTTGTCCACGATCGGGACGCGCGGCGAAGTCCAGCCACTGGTCGCGCTGGCGGTGGAATTGAAGGCCATGGGGCATGAGGTGGTGGTGTGCGCGCCTCCCGATTTCCGTGAGTGGGCAGGATCCCTGGGAATCACGTACGTGCCCGTCGGACCCGAACTGCGCGGGACCGCGAAGCAGAGTGCCGGAGCCGTTCCGACGCCGGAGCAACGGCGCCTGATGATCGAGGGCACGGTCGCCACGCAGTTCGAGGCCGTGGGCGCGGCCGCCGAGGGCTGCGACGCCGTCGTGGCGGGCGGGGCCCTGGCCGTCGCCGCCCGCTCGGTGGCCGAACAGCGGGGCATCGGCTACGTGTACGCGGCGTTCGCCCCCGTCACCCTGCCCTCCGAGCGGCACGCACCGCCCGTCTTCGGCATGCTCGGGCAGCAACCCGCGGCCGGGAACGCCGACCACCGCGCGCTCTGGGCCGAGGACGCCGCACGCTGGAACGCCCTGTGGGCCGGCCCCCTCAACGCCCGCCGCGCCGCCGCCGGACTGCCGCCGGCCGAGGACGTGCGCGCCCACATCTTCACCGCCTCCCCGTGGCTCGCCGCGGATCCGGTGCTGGCCCCCTGGCCCCAGCCGTCCGCAGCACTCGACGTGCTCCAGACGGGCGCCTGGCTGCTCCCGGACGACCGGCCGCTGTCCCCCGAGGTGGAGGCGTTCCTGGACTCCGGGGAGCCACCCGTCTACTGCGGCTTCGGCAGCGTGCGCGCACCGGACGGCGTCGCCGGCACGGTGATCGGCACCGCCCGCGCGCTCGGACGACGCGTCATCGTGTCCCGGGGCTGGGCCGATCTGGCGCCCGTGGACGACGGTCCCGACTGCCTGACGATCGGCGAGGTGAACCAGCGGGCGCTCTTCCCGCGCGTCGCCGCGGTGATGCACCACGGCGGCGCCGGCACGACCACCGCGGCGACGGCCGCGGGGACACCGCAGGTCGTCCTCCCGCAGATGTTCGACCAGTTCTACTTTGCGGGCCGCGTCGCCCGGCTCGGCATCGGCAGCGCCCCTCCCGCCGGCGCCCCCGCAGCGGAGCCGCTGCGCACGGCGCTTCGCGCCGCCCTCGCCCCGGAGGTGGCCGACCGGGCCCGGTCCGTCGCCGGCACCGTCCGCACGGACGGCGCGCGGACCGCCGCGCGGCGCCTGGCCGAGGGGGCCCGGCGCACCGGTCGCCCAGCCCGCCCCGCCCGCTCCTCGACGCCTACTGGTCGACGGTGAAGATCACGGCACGGCCCTCCCGTGCCGCCGCCCGGTAGAAGTCCTTCAGCCCGGGCAGGAACGCCTCGGTGTAGGCCAGGTCCTCCGCGTCGCCGGTGCCCTGGTAGGCCTCGAAGGTGAGCGTGGCGAAGCGCTCGCGCAGCCACGCGGCGTCCAGCGGCTCCAGGGCCGCCGCGACCCCTCGAACCTGGTCCGCGGTGACGTGGCAGACGATGTAGTCGTCCTCTTCGTGGAGCGGTACCCCGCCGAGGATGACGTGCGACAGGGGGAATTCGCCGTTGTCGAAGCTCAGGTCACCGTCCGTGAAGCACCGGTGCAACGCGTCCCATGACGAGTCGAGTTCGCACAGGTGGTCGCTGTCCCAGCGCTCCTCGATCTCCTCGACGACCGCGGCCAGCGCGTCGTCGTCCTCGCAGGCCAGAATGCGTGCGGAGTCGGTTTCGTCCAAGGCGAAGAGAACGGCGCGGGTCCCCATCGTGCCCTCCCGGCGGGTGCTCGGATGCGGTGCGGTGCGATCCAACCACACGGCCGTCCGGGCTCCGCTACGTTCGGGCCATGCGGATCACCAAGTACACCCACGCTTGCGTGCGCATCGAGCACGAGGGGCGCGTACTCGTCGTCGACCCCGGGACGTGGAGCGAGCCGGCCGCGCTGACCGGGGCGGACGCCGTACTCGTGACGCACGAGCACATCGACCACGTCGACGTCCTGCGCCTGGCCGGGCTCGGCGTACCGGTCCACGCCCCCGCCGACGCGGACGTCCCCCGGCTGGAGGCGATCCGGGTCAGCCCCGGTGCGGAGTTCACCGCCGCGGGTTTCCGCGTGCGCGCGGTCGGCGGCCGTCACGCGCCCGTCCACGCGGGCCGGCCCGCCTGCGCCAACCTCGGTTACGTCATCGACGACGCCGTCTACCACCCCGGTGACGCCCTGCACGTGCCCGGGCAGCCGATCGAGACGCTCATGGTTCCGCTCCAGGCCTCCTGGCTGAAGACGACCGAGGCGATCGGCTTCGTCAACGCGGTCGCACCGCGCCGGGCGTTCGGGATCCACGACGGCCAGATCAACGAGCGCGGCCTCAGTAGCGTCAACGGCTGGCTCGCGGAACGGACCGACCACGGCTACCGGTACCTGCGGCCCGGCGAATCGCTCTGAACGTGAGGGTGTTTCCCCCGGAAACGGCGACGACGACAGCGGCAGACCGGCGGCCGGCCGGCCCTCCGGCGCGCACCGCGGGCGTCCACGCACAGATGGCCCGCGGGTGAACGCCGTTCGTCGGGAAGCGGTACCACGGGGGCCGGCGGCACTACGATCGCGCGATGGCTGACGACACCTTCCTCACGCACGGCCCCCGGGTTGCCATCCGGCGGATCACCGCACGGGACCACGAAGAGATCGGCGCGCTCTCCCGGGAGAGCGCCGCACTGCACGCGCCCTGGGTGCCCGCGTGGGAGCACACGCCCGAGTCCTTCGGTGCCTGGGTCGGGCGCTTCGACCACCCGACGCACGAGGGATTCGTGATCTGCCTCCCCGGGACCGGCGCCATCGTCGGCGGGGTCAACATCAACGACATCGTCAGGGGCACCATTCAGAGTGGTGCCCTCGGCTACGTCGCGTACGCGTCGACCGCGGGTCGCGGCTACATGACGGAGGGGCTGCGGTTGGTGATGGCGTACGCCTTCGGCGACCTCGGCCTGCACCGGCTGGAGGCCAACATCCAGCCCGCGAACGTGGCGTCGATCAGGCTGGTGGAGCGGCTGGGCTTCGAGCGCGAGGGGTACTCCCCGCGCTTCCAGTACCTGGACGGCGCCTGGCGGGGCCACGAACGGTGGGCCGTGACGGCCGAGATGGCGATGGGCGAACCCCGCGAGGCGGACTGAGGCACGCACGCCGCCGGGCGCCGGGGACGGTCGCGCCGCGGTGTTAGCGTCCCGGCCATGGACGACAGCGTTTACGTGGGCAATGCCGGTGAGGACGCGCCGCTCGACAAGGGGTGGCTGCTGGGGCACTTCAAGGAGGCGGGCGACCCCCGGCACAGTGACGCCGTGGAGATCAAGTGGGGCGTCCATCCGGCGGGGGACGAGCGCGGGGAGTGGGTGCGCGGCGAGGAGCGGACGGCGCTGCAGGTCCTCGTCAGCGGGCGGTTCCGGGTCGACTTCCCCGGGCGGTCCGTGGTGCTGGCGCGTCAGGGGGACTACGTCGTCTGGGGCAAGGGCGTGGACCACTCGTGGGTGGCGGAGGAGGACTCGACGGTGCTGACCGTCCGCTGGCCGTCCGTGCCCGGATACGCCGTCCCGGCCGCCGAGGAGGAGTAGCGGCCCCGCCCCGCGGCCCGCGGGGAGCTGGCTCGAAATTTTCGGCGGCACCGCCGAGTTGAGCCGCCCGACGCCGCCGACGGCCCCACCGGCCCCGCATTGATCAGGGAAAAGGTCCGCAGATCCGCATCATCCGGGCGGTGTGGCGTGTCCGCCACCGTGGCTGAAACTGATCGCTCGGCTTCGTCACTTCACTGTTGCCGCACCGTAAATCCGCACGTGGTCGGCTCGCCGTGGGACCGCTCCCACGATGAGTGGCTGACCGACTTTCGGACAATGATCTCCGCAGTGATGACAGTGGACGAACATGCTGAAACGATCCCCCAGGTCGTGCGGGCATCACTCGCACGTCACCTCGCGGAGGCATCAAGGGCCTCCAATGTTCCCGTCCCCAACGGCCGTTCACGCGGCCGGGCACAAGGAGCTCCACGAGTGACGAACCATCCCGCTGTCACGGGCGCCAGTTCACCGCCGAATCCCTCTCCCACCCGCCGTGCGCGCGGAGCACGCGGCCGCGTCGCGGCGACCGCCGCCGTGACCCTGGCCGCTCTGCTGACCCCCCTCCTCCCGGCCACCGGCGCCGCCGCCGTGCCCGAGGGCGACGGGACGGCACCGCGCAAGATCGTCGCGGAGTCCCGGCCCGGGGCGCGCTCCGTCGCCCTTTCCGCCGCGCAGCGCAAGCAGCTGCTCAAGGCCGCGTCCGACGGGCGCAGCACCACCGCCCGCGCCCTCCAACTGGGCGACAAGGAAGCGCTGATACCCAAGGACGTCATCAAGGACGCCGACGGCACGGTGCACACCCGTTACGAGCGCACCTACGCCGGGCTCCCGGTCGTCGGCGGCGACCTGGTGGTCCACGAGCGGGCGGGCGCACGCACCGTCAGCAAGGCGTCGCCGGCCCGGGTCACGGTGCCGACGACGAAGGCCGCCGTCAGCGCCGCGAAGGCGAAGAAGTCCGCCCTCTCCGCCGCCAAGAGCGAGCGGACCCAGGACCCGGCGGCGGACGGCGCCCCTCGTCTGGTCGTCTTCCTCGGCGACGGCAAGCCCACGCTCGCCTGGCAGTCCTCCGTCACCGGCACCCAGCAGGACGGGACCCCGAGCCGGCTGAACGTCGTCACCGACGCCGCGACCGGCAAGGAGCTCCAGAGCGTCGAGGAGATCCGCTCGGGCACCGGCAACAGCCAGTACAGCGGGCAGGTGCAGATCGGCACCGTGAACAATGGCGGCGTCTACGAGCTGACCGACACCGAGCGAGGCGGGCACAAGACGTACGACCTGACCGGCGTCGGCGGGATCGGCAACCTGCTCACCGACGACGACGACGTCTGGGGCGACGGGACGGTCGCCGACCGCCAGACCGCCGCCGTGGACGCCGCCTACGGCCAGCGCGAGACCTGGGACTTCTACAAGGGGCGCTTCGGCCGCAACGGCATCGCCGACAACGGTGTCGGGGCGTTCTCCCGCGTCCACTACGGCGACTCGTACGCCAACGCCTTCTGGGACGACGGCTGCTTCTGCATGACGTACGGCGACGGCCGCGGCAACGAGCACCCGCTCACCGAACTCGACATCGCCGCCCATGAGATGACGCACGGCGTCACCTTCGCCACCGCCAACCTCACCTACATCGGGGAGTCCGGCGGCCTCAACGAGGCGACCAGCGACATCATGGCCACGGCCGTGGAGTTCGCCGCCGACAACCCCGCCGACGTCCCCGACTACATGATGGGCGAACTCGCCGACGTCCGCGGCACCGGCAAGCCGCTGCGCTACATGGACCAGCCGTCCAAGGACGCCGACCCCGTCAAGGGCACGTCGCTGGACTACTGGACGCCGCAGCTCAAGAAGGAGGACGTCCACCACAGCTCCGGCCCGGCGAACCACTTCTTCTACCTCCTCTCCGAGGGCAGCGGGAAGAAGACCATCAACGGCGTCGCCTACGACAGCCCCACCTTCGACGGCCTGCCGGTCGCCGGCATCGGCCGGGACAACGCGACCGACATCTGGTACCGGGCGCTGACGACCTACATGACCAGCAGCACCGACTACGCCGGCGCCCGCAGCGCCACCCTCCAGGCGGCCGCCGACCTGTTCGGGCAGGGCAGCGACACCTACGAGGCCGTCGGCAACGCCTGGGCGGCGGTCAACGTCGGCGCCCGCTACGTCAACCACATCGCCATCGTGACCCCCTCCACCCGCCCCGTGGCCGTCGGTCAGCCGATGACCCGTCAGATCGAGGCGGTGGGCTCCAGCCCCGGGCGGCTGGTCTACTCCGCGCACAAGCTGCCCAAGGGCCTGTCCATCAACGCGCGCACCGGCCTGATCAGCGGCACGCCGAAGAAGGCCGGCACCTACAAGACGGCCATCACCGTCGAGAACACCGCGCAGCACAAGGCCAAGCGCACGGTGCGAATCGACTGGCCCGTCCTGGCCTCCGGCGGGCGCTTCTTCGTCAACCCCGCCCGCTACGACATCCCCAACTGGAAGACGATCGAGTCGCCGCTGATCGTGACCGGCCGCAAGGGCAAGGCGTCCAGCGACCTCAAGGTGACGATCGACCTCGTCCACCCGTGGGTCGGCGGCCAGATCGTCACCCTGGTCGCCGAGAACGGTACGGAGATCCCGGTGAAGCCCTGGTACTGGGACACCGGCGAGGGCGAGGTGCACGCCACGTACACCGTGGACGCCTCGGCGGTCCCCGCCAACGGCACCTGGAAGCTGCGGGTCACGGACAACACCCCCGGCATCTTCACCGTCGACCCCGGCTACCTCGACCGCTGGAGCCTGACCTTCTGACCACCGTGCGCAGCCGGTGCCGCTCCGGCACCGGCTGCGCCGTCACGGTCGGGCGCCGGACCGGGTCCGAGCCGTCGCCGGGCGCTCCGGGCGGGAGGACGTCGCGGTGCTGTTCGCCGGGGCCGCGCGGACACGGCCTGAGACTGGACCCGCCCGGGACTCCGCACGCAGGCCTGCGGCCGGCGGACATCCCGGTATGGACGCGCAGCGTCGATAATCGACGTATGAGTCAGCGGAACGCTTCGAACACCACGCTGGGTGACTTCCTGCGGGCGTGCCGTTCCCGGGTGAACCCCGGAGACGTGGGCCTGCCGGACGACGGGCGGCACCGCCGGGTGCCGGGACTCCGCCGGGAGGAGCTGGCGCAGCTGGCCAACGTGAGCGTGGACTACGTGGTGCGCCTGGAGCAGGGGCGTACGGTGCACGTCTCGACGGCGGTGCTGGAGTCGCTCGCGCGGGCGCTGCGCCTGCGGCCCGACGAGCGCGACTACCTGCTGCGGGTCGCCGCGGCCGGCGCCGAACCGTCCGCCTCCGCGCCGCCGCGCATCCGGCCGCAGACGCAGACCCTGCTCGACGGGCTGCAGGAGTACCCGGCCCTGCTGCTGAGCCACCGGCTGGACGTCCTGGGCTGGAACCCGCTGGGCGCGGCGCTGATCGCCGACTTCGCCGCCGTTCCGGAGCCGCAACGCAACCTGGTGCGCATGGCGTTTCTGGACCCGGCCTTCCGCGAGCTCTACGTGGACTGGCGGACCGTCGCCCGCGAGTGCGTCGCCTACCTCCGCATGGGCGCGGCGCGCGACCCGCAGGACCCGCGGCTGAAGGCGCTGGTGCAGGAACTCTCCGAGGCCGACGCCGACTTCCGCCGCTGGTGGTCGGACCACCGGGTGCGGACCCGGGCCGCGGGGCAGAAGACCTTCCGGCACCCGGTGGCCGGCACCATGACGCTGGACTTCCAGAGCCTCGTCGTGGGCGACGACCCGGACCAGACCGTCTTCGTCTACACCGCGCAGCCCGGCACCCCCGCCCACGAGGCCCTGCGCTTCCTGGCCACCTGGTCGGCGAGCCCCGCCGCCGTGCGCCCGTGACCGGAACTGGCTGGTACTGCCGGTCCCAGGAAGCCGTCGCCTACGGTTGATCCTTCTCTGGCCCGCCCTTCGCCGCGGGCACACGCTGGGACACGTCGACAGAACGACCCCCAGTGATCATGAGGAGCACATCACCATGACGACGTGGTTCATCACCGGCGCATCCCGCGGGTTCGGCCTGGAAATCGCCCGGCAGGCCCTCGAGCGGGGCGACAACGTCGTGGCCACCGCCCGTACCCCCCGTGCCGTGGAGGAGGCCCTCGCGGCCCACGCGGACCGGCTGCTGGCCGTACCGCTCGACGTGAACGACGAGGAGCAGGCCCGGGCCGCCGTCCAGGCGGCGGTCGAGCGCTTCGGCACCATCGACGTCCTCGTCAACAACGCGGGCAGGGGCCTGCTCGGCGCGGTGGAGGAGACCAGCGACGCCGAGGCGCGCGCGGTGTTCGACACCAACGTCTTCGGACTGCTGACCGTGACCCGTGCCGTCCTGCCCGTCATGCGGGCCCGGCGTTCCGGACGGATCGTCAACCTGAGCTCCGTCGGCGGCTTCGTCGGGTGGGCGGGCTG
>NZ_JARAVK010000380.1:0-6125 GCF_033792765.1 Streptomyces sp. PA03-6a
GGGCCGGTGCGTTCAGCGCGAGGTGTCGAACACCTCGTCGCGGGTGGTGGCGAGGGCGCTCTGCAGCGCCCCGGACAGGACGGGGTCGTTCGGTACGCCGCCGAGCACCAGCCGGGGCCGGGGCACGGCCAGGTCGGCCAGTTCGGACTGGACCAGGGAGCGCAGCGGCTCCCCGCCCGCGGCGATCACCCCGCCGGCCAGGACGATCAGTCCGGGGTCGAGGACGGTCACCAGCGAGGCCAGCCCGATGGCGAGCCCGGTGGCGAAGCGCCGCAGCAGCTCCGCGTGCGCGTCGTCGCCGGTCCCCGCCGCCGCGGCGAGCAGCGCCGAGGCGCCCTCGGCCTGGGTGCCCCGTGGCACGGTGAGTCCCAGTTCCCGCGCGATGCGCAGCACCGCGTTGCAGCCGGCCAGTTCCTGGAAGCCGCCGGCGTTGGCCTTGGCGACGTGCCGGACCAGGGGGGTCCCCGGCACCGGCATGAAGCCGACCTCGCCGGCGCCGCCGGTCCAGCCGCGGTGCAGCCGGCCGCCGATCACGATGGCCGCGCCGATGCCCTCCTCGTTCCACAGCAGGACGAAGTCGTCGTGGTCCCGGGCCGCGCCGAGCCGTTGCTCGGCGACGGCGGCGAGGTTCACGTCGTTGTCGTACTCCAGGGGGACGGGCAGGGCGGCGGCCAGCTCGTCCAGGAGGGTGGGGGAGTGCCAGCCGGGGAGGTGGCTGGCGTAGCGCAGCCGGCCGGTGCTGGGGTCGAAGGCGCCGGGGGTGCCGACGACGATCCGGTGCAGGTCGGTGCGGTGCAGCCCGGCCGCCTTCACCGCGCCGTCGACGGCCTGGACGACCTGCTCGACGGCGCCGCCCTGGCCGCGCCGGCCGCGGCCAGGGGCGGCGAGCTCGAACACGCCGGTCACCCGGCCGGTGATGTCGGCGACGGCGGCGCGGATGCGCTCGGTCGTCACGTCGAGGCCGGCGACGTGCGCGGCCGCGGGGTTGACCGCGTACAGCTGGGCGTTGGGCCCGGGGCGCCCGGCCGTCGTGCCGGTGGCGAGGACCAGCCCGGCCGCTTCGAGACGGGCGAGCAACTGGGAGGCGGTGGGCTTCGACAGGCCGGTGAGCTTGCCGATCCGGGTACGGGAGAGCGGGCCGTGTTCGATGAGCAGGTCGAGCGCGGCGCGGTCGTTCATCGCCCGCAGTACGCGCGGTGTGCCGGGGGTGCCAGGTGTGCCTGGGCTTCCGGGGGTAGCGGCCACGGTCTCGTCCTCCCTCGTCGTGACGGCTCGCGCCGCAGGCTACGGCACGGGGCTGATGGGCTGGGTGGGGTCAGGGGGGCTGGTGTGCCCGGTGTTGGTAGTTAGGAAACTTTCCTGTTGGTGAAAGGCAAGGTAGGCGCCCGTTGCCGGAGCGTCAAGGGCGGTTCGCGAGGTCGGCGCCAAAGCGTTACCGGCCGCACCGCGGCACGCAAAAGGGGCGCCGGGCGGTGCCCGGCGCCCCTGGTGGGCGGTGTCGCTACTTGACGGTGCTCGGCTGGGACGGCCCCGGCGCCGGGGCCAGCGGCTGGGCCGCCAGGGCCTGCGGGGAGGCGGGGTTGGCCAGTGCGGACGGCGGGGCGACGGCGGACGAGGGGTCGGCCGGCTCGGCCTCCTCCACCGCCTGCGGGGTTCCGCCGACGATCGCGATCCCGGCCGCGTCGAAGGCCCGCTTGATCCTCCAGCGCAGCTCCCGGGCGACCGCCGCCGACTTGCCCGGCATCGTCTTGACCTGCGCCTGGATCAGCACCGAGTCCGAGGTCACCGACTCCAGGCCCAGCACCTCGACGGGCTCCCAGAGCACCTCGTCCCACGGCTGGTCCTTGGCCATGGCGGCGGCGGCCTCCTCGATCACCGTGCGGGCCCGGTCCAGGTCCTCCCCGTAGCCGACCTGGACGTCCACCACGGCCGTCGCCCAGCCCTGGCTGAGGTTGCCGATCCGCTTGACCTCGCCGTTGCGGATGTACCAGATCTCGCCGTTGTCGCCGCGCAGCTTGGTCACCCGCAGTCCGACCTCGACCACGGTGCCGCTGGCGACGCCCGCGTCGATGACGTCGCCGACGCCGTACTGGTCCTCCAGGATCATGAAGACCCCGGAGAGGAAGTCGGTCACCAGGTTCCGCGCGCCGAAGCCGATAGCCACACCGGCCACACCCGCGCTGGCCAGCAGCGGAGCCAGGTTGATCTTCAGCACGGACAGCACCGTCAGTGCCGCCGTCCCCATGATCACGAACGAGGCCACGCTGCGCAGCACCGAGCCGATCGCCTCACTGCGCTGCCGCCGCCGCTCGGCGTTGACCAGCAGCCCGCCCAGTGCACTCGTCGCCGCGACCTCGGCACCGCGGTTCATGCGTTCGATGAACTTGGTGATCATGCGGCGGACGACGGTCCGCAGCACCAGCGCGATCACCAGGATCAGCAGGATGCGCAGCCCGGCGGAGAGCCAGTCCGCCCAGTTCTGGCTGATGTAGTCGGCGGCGTCGGTCGCGCTCTTCTGGGCGTCGTCGATCGTCGTGACGGTGGACGGCGAGGGGGACACGGGCGGAAACCTCCGGGTTGGGCAGGCTTCCCACACTAACGGGGGAGGCGAAGTGTCCCGTTGTGTTGTTCGAGCGCGACGTGCGGTGATTCAGGGCATGTAAAAGGGGTGTGGTTGAAAACACCCTCGCTCCGTTACCCGGTCATGGTGGCGCCGTGACCGGGCTTCCGGAGAGACTGTGGGCAGATCGTCCCGGCGCGAGCCACGCGCCGCCGGCGTAAAAGGAGGCACCCGTGCCGCATGTCCTGGTCCTCAACGCGTCGTACGAGCCGCTCGGCGTCGTACCGCTCCGCCGCGCGCTCATCCTCGTGCTGAACAAGAAGGCCGTGTGCCTCGAGGAGTCCGGCGCCTATATGCACAGCGCGACCTGTACTGTCCCCGCTCCGAGTGTCGTCAAGCTCACCAAATTCGTCCGAGTCCCCTTTCGCGGCCCCGTGCCCCTGACCCGGCGGGCGCTGTTCGCGCGGGACGGCGGCCGGTGCGCGTACTGCGGAGGCGTCGCAACCAGCGTCGACCACGTGATCCCGCGCAGCCGCGGAGGCCAGCACACGTGGGACAACGTGGTCGCGGCATGCCGCCGGTGCAACCACCTCAAGGCCGACCGCCATGTCGCCGAGCTCGGCTGGCGGATGCGCAACCAGCCCGCCCCGCCGTCCGGCCTCGCCTGGCGGATCATCGGGACGGGGCATAGGGACCCGCGCTGGCTGCCATACCTGCAGCCATTCGGCGCGGAGGACGCCATGGCCCGGATCGACGGCATATCCGCCTGAGACCGGGCCTTCGTGTTGTCCTGAACCGTCCCGGACCGGGCTCAGGGCCCCGGACCGCACCCCCGTGCCGGTCCGGGGCCCCTTCCCGCGCCCGCCCGCCCCCTACTCGTGCCGCAACTGCGCCGGGTGCACGGTGCGGCGCAGCAGCGGCAGGCAGGCGGCGGTCGCCAGCAGGGCGGCGGCCAGCAGGCCGCCCGTGAGCAGCGCCGGCTCCAGCAGCGGCAGAGCGCGCCGCCCGTCGTGGAGCACGACGGGGAGGACGAGCGCCAGGCCGCAGGCGGCGCCGAGCAGCAGCGCCGGGACGAGGGGCAGCGCCGTCTCCAGCAGCGTGGCGCGCCACAGCACCTTCCGGGGCGTGCCCGCCGCGGCCAGGGCGGCCAGGGTCCGGCGGCGGGACATGAGCGACTCCACGACGCCCACCGCGACGCCGCTCACGGTGACCGCACTGCCGATCAGGACGGCGAGCCCCGCCAGGTTCCAGCCGCCCACGTAGAAGGCCAGGTCGTCCGCGCTGTAGCCCGGATCCGCGCGCAGTCCGTCCACCGTCACCCGGCGCATGGCCACCCAGCCCGCCCCCACCAGCGCCGCGAGCATCAGCACCGAGTGGGCCCGGGCCGCGGCCCAGGGGTCGTTCCGCAGCCGTTCCCCGGCGATCAGCAGCACCGGACGGCCCGACCGGGCGGCGAGCCGTCCGGTGAGCAGTGCCAGCCCCGCGCTGCTGTGGAGGAGCCCGTAGACGTACAGGACCAGGAACGCCGGCACGACCACTGCGGCCGGCGCACGGTTCAGCGCCACCCGCGTCCCCGCCAGCATCAGCGCGGTCCCCGCGAGCAGCGCCACCGGGCCCAGCAGCCAGCGGATCGCCCCGCCGCGCGCCGGCCGTCGCTTCGCGACCACGCCCAGCGGGTCGCGCGCCGACCGGCGGAGGGCGAACCGTGCCTCCAGGGTGGCCAGCACCGGCACCGCCAGGACGACCAGGGCGGCGGGAAGCCACGGCACCGGCACGTCGGTGGGCCAGGTCGGTGTCCTGCGGTCGTCCTGCACCGCCGCGAGCACGGCCCGCAGCGCGAGGAAGCCCACCAGCCCGGCCACCGCTCCCAGGACGCCGGCGGCGCCCGCCTCCAGCGCGGCGATCCGCCGGACCTGCCGGGGGGCGGCCCCGGACAGGCGGAGCGCGGCCAGCCGGTGCTCACGTCGCAGCGCGCCGATCCGGGTGCACTGGCCGAGGAAGGCGATCACCGGGACCAGGAGCAGCAGGAGCACGGCGACGACGCCCGGCCGCAGCCCGGCGAGGTTGAGCAGGTCGTTGGTGTACCGGGGCGTCCCGTCCGCGTACCGGGTGCCGATCACGGCCACGACGGCGGCCGCCAGGGCGAAGCCCGTGCCGAGGGCCGCGCCGAGCGCGGTGAGGGCCAGGCGCCACCACTCGCTGCGCGGGGAGCCCCGCAGCAGTGCCCAGGCCAGCAGGGCGTCCCCCCGAAGCCCCCTCACCGGGTCACCTCGGCGGCGGGCTCGTCCTCCGACTCGACGACGCCGTCCCGCACCGTCGCCTCGCGGTCCGCGTACGCCGCGACCTGGGCGTCGTGCGTGATCAGGAGCACGGCGGTACCGGACTCGCGGGCGGCGTGGACCAGGGCGGTCATGACCTGCTCACCGGCGAGGGAGTCCAGGGCCCCGGTCGGCTCGTCCGCGAAGACCGCCTTCGGGCCGGTGACCATCGCACGGGCCAGGGCGACGCGTTGTGCCTGCCCGCCCGACATCTCGCCCGGGCGCAGGGCGGCCTGACCACGCACGCCGAAGCGCTCCAGCCAGGTGCCCGCACGGTCATGGGCGGCGGCGCGGGAGGTCCCGGCCAGCAGCAGGGGCAGGGCCACGTTGTCCAGGGCGGTCAGTTCGCCGACCAGTTGGCCGAACTGGAAGACGACGCCGAAGTCGGTGCGCCGCAGCGTGGAGCGGCGGGTCTCCCCGGCCTGGTCGAGCCGCTCCGCGCCGGCCACGCCGCCCGTGTACCGGACCTCGCCCTCGTCCGGCCGGACGATGCCCGACATGCAGTGCAGCAGCGTGGACTTCCCGCTGCCGCTCGGGCCGGTGACGGCCAGGACCTCCCCGGGCAGCAGGCGCAGCGAGGCGCCGCGCAGGGCGTCGGTGGTGCCGTACCGCTTGACGAGGCCGCGGGCCTCGATCAGGGGTGTGGTCATGCTGAGGTGACCTCCTCGGCCAGGGCGCCGAGGCGCTGCGCGGCGTTGTCGATCCAGCGCAGGTCGGCGTCGAGATGGGTGAGGGCGTAGTCGGCGGAGAGCACGGCCGACAGCGGGGCGCCGGGCGCGGTCTTCACCGCGGTGAGCTCGCGCATCCGGGCGAGGTGGGCGGCGCGCTGCAGGCGCAGGAACGCGGCGGGGTCGCCGTGGCCGGAGGCCATGATCGCCGTGACCTTGGCGAAGATCTCGTTGGCCGCGCTGACGGGCGCGGGCGGTACGGGCTCCCCGAGCCAGCTCCGCAGTGCCAGCGAGCCCTGTTCGGTGAGCCGGTAGGTGGTGCGCTCCGGGCCGCCGTCGCTCTCGGTGGCGTCGACCTCGGCGAGGCCGTCGCGCACCAGGCGCTGCAGGCTCGTGTAGACCTGGCCGTAGGCGAGGGGGCGGGCCTGGGGGAAGCGTTCGTCGTGCCGCCGCTTCAGGTCGTAGCCGTGGCCGGGACCGGCGGCGAGCAGTCCCAGCAGGACGTTGCCGGTGCTCATGCGACGCCCCCCTCTCTTCACTCAATACATGTACTCAGTGAATAGTGACAGCCCTGCGACC
>NZ_JARAVK010000381.1:0-6094 GCF_033792765.1 Streptomyces sp. PA03-6a
AGCTGTCATCAAGAAGATGGTCACCGGCCAGGATCCCCTCGTCAGCCTCCGCGCATCCCTCTACGAGGCGAGCTCTGGTGATGACGCGGTCACCCGTCTTGACCGGGCCGATGTTGCGCTGAGGGCGATGGGCGTCAACGACCAGGATGTCTACCACCTTCCATGGAAACACTGGCTGGGCGAAGAACCCGCAATCCGAGCCTTCGCCCGCCGGCTGGCCGGGCGGAGTATCGACGAGTGGGACGAGCTGGAGTGGGATGCGGTTGCCGCGGCACACCGTGCCGGCGAGGCGGTTGCGGCCGCCGCCATCAAGAAAATACTCATCGCCCGTAACCGCAATGAGTTCACCTCCTTCCGCGAACACGTGGCTGCTGCACACGCCAACGAAAATCCGGCCTTGGCGGCCACAAAATTTCTCTATCCTCCTGCGGGGCTCGGGGGTTCAGATGTCTACAGCCTGGATTGGCTGGCCCTGCTGGCCAGTCAAAAAGCGGTTACTCAGGCCTTGGTGAGCAGGTGGATCGAACCGCGTCACATTAAGCACTGGACTGAAAAGGACTGGGGTACTGTCGCGGAGGCTAGCCGCTCCGGTGAGGCGTTTGCGGCCGCCGTCATCAAGAGAATAGTAGCTGACCACGATCTAATAGCCGGACTCGATGTGTTCGCCGACTACCGCGAGGCGCTGAATCTCGCGTGGTTCAACAAGAGCTTCGGGGGCAAAAATGCCGAGGCGCCCTTTCGCTTCATGCAGGCTGCTGACAGGCTGAGACATGGAGGTATAGATATCCTCAGCCTGGAATGGGCGATTCTATCGGTCCGTGAACAAGCCCAGATCAAAACCCTGGTCCGCGACTCCCTGGGCAGCTTGCGCTCAACCGTGGTGGACTGGACTGCCCGTGAGTGGGGTGCCGTCGCCGTCGGCCACGAGCACGCCGGTCAGGCCGCCGCGCTCGCCACTGCCAAGCGGCAAGCCCGATCCCCCCAGCCCGGGCAAAAAAGACCGGGGGGTGGTCTGCACGTGTGGACCATGCAAGCGGACAGCAACACCGCGAATCTGAACATGACCATTCTGGACAGAGCGCTGGCGGACCCCGCTGCGGGGCCGGGTACGGAAGTGCACCGTCAGCGTTTGCGGAAGGCCCTGGATTCCCACCGTCCTGCTTCGGCTGCTGTGGGGCGGGCGGCAGGCGGCGGTCAGAATGACAGGCCGGATACTACCGGCGCGGAGTCTGCTACAGACGCCGTTAATCCAGAAGCCCTGTCCCTGGTATCCGGCGGTGTTCCGCGTCACGCGGTCGGCCGTGTGACCGGCACACCCGGTGGGGATGCCAGTGTTGCCGGTGCCGGTGCCGTGGCAGGTGACAGTGATGACGGGCTCGCGGTGGTCGGTGACGACGAGACGATGGTGGCCGGCGGTGGTGCCGATGACGCCACGGTGGGCGGTGAAGATTTGGCGGCTGGTGAGGCGGGAGCGGAGCAGGGTAAGAGCGGCCCGCCCGGGTCTGGTCACGCCCACGACCGGGTTCGTGCCTGGCTGGCCGGCCAAAGCCCGGACGCTGGCCTTCAGCAGAAGGCGTTCCTGCTGGACCCGGACAGCCGGTTCCCTGCAGAGGACGCCGACGATGATGCCACGTTGGTGGACGGCGGCGACGCCGGTGAGAGCACGCGGGTCGACAGTTCCAGCGACGGTGGCACGGCGTTGATTGATGATGCCGAGAGCGATGAAAAGAAATTGGGACACGGCAAGAACGACCGCACGAACGACGGCATTCTCGCCTGGCGCAACATCATCGGCCATGATCCACAAAAGGAGGCCTTGTTCGACCCCCACAGCCGATTTCCCGCAGTGATCACAGTGAACCCAGCCCGTCAGGCGTCTGGTGGTGCGCTGGAGGGTAGGTCAGCTTCGTTTTCTTCGGGGTCGAGCGGGTCTCGCGCGATAGTTCCGGGCGCGCCCGGTCTCGTTGGAGCTTGGACTGAGTCCGGCGCCCAGTCCCCGCATCACTCGAACGCTAGCCTCTCGCTGACCAACCCGGCTCGCCGTGCCCTATCTCTCGTCGGTAATTTGCAATGGAGCGGTGGCTCCCGAGTCGACGAAGAAGGGCGGCTTGAGACCCAAACCGGTTGGGGAAAGCGAAACGACTTTGCTATGTGGCTGCGTGACGAAAAATTCAAAATCACCCAAGAAAGCGTGATGAGTTGCTGGGATGCCATCCTTTTCAGTGCATATCAGGCAGGAAGTGTAACCCCGTCGCAAATTCGTGACATATACGCGCGAGCTGCTCGGGAATACCTGCATCCTCCCTATGGGGACCCGGATGTGAATGAGAGGAGGCAGGCCTGGCTGGGGAGCATCAAGAATTCACTCAAGAGTGGAGTTGTGCAAGAATATAGGATTAATAGAGTAACGAAGGTTGGTAGTGCAAACATTCCGGAAGGCTACCTGATATTTTTTGGTGGCATGGAGCATGTCGCGATAAGCACGGGGGTGCGGGATCGGCACAATCACCAACAGGTGGTCAGCCTGTGGGTTTACCCCTCTCACTCGCCCGCCGGACAGATGACGAAACAAAGCTATGGCCGGATGCAGTTGACTTCGGTCGAGCAGCTTGCGGGCGCCCCCGGCGTTCAGGGACAAAAAATAGAATACAGTGCCCCATTCTGGGGTAATATGACTACGGAGGTTGTAGGCGTGGTGTCGTCGGAGTGAGTCCGGTTTCTGTGAGGCATCCGTCGATGAGGTCGCTGCGGTACTGGATCTTTCGGAGGCCGCGGCGGAGTGCGCCGATGAGGTGGTCGGGGTCGGTGAAAGCGGTGTTGGCCTGGCAGCTGCGTCGCAGCAGTGATCAGATTCCCTCGACCGGATTGAGGTCCGGTGCGTAGGGCGGCAGGTAGTGGGCGGTGAGCCAGTCCTGATCGTCGATGAAGGCGCGCATCCGGGCGTCCTTGTGCACGTTGAGGTTGATGCCCCTATGTTCTGTCAACCAGTCAGGGACTTCGGCTGCGGAAGTGGTGCGGCCTGGATATACCGGTAGATCTCTCGGGCCACGTAGCGCTTGAGGCATCGGATGATCTCACGTTTGGTCTTTCCCTCTGCGCTGCGTCGTTCGAGGTAGTGCCGGGTTCGCTCTTCTCGACGTAGGCGTGTGAGCACGATGCGGTAGAGAGCTGCATTGGCTTGCCGGTTGCCGCCGCGGTTGAGCCGGCGGTGCCGGCTCTTTCCCGAGGAATGCTCGACAGGACTCACGCCGCAGAGGGCGGCGAAGGACGCCTCGCTGGTGAGGCGGTCATGGTTTTCCCCGGCTGCGATGAGCAGGGCCGCCGCGCTGTCGGGTCCCACTCCGAAGACCTCGAGCAGGTCTGGGTTGAGAGCACGAATGATGGTGGTGATGTGCTTTTTGAGCGCGGTAATTTGCCCGGACAGATGGCGGATGCGCAGGGCCAGAAGCTGCAGGGCTTGTTGCACGGCGCCCTCCTCAGGGTTGAGCTGGGCGCATGCGGCGAACAGTGCTGGCGGGAGATCCTGCGCCGGGCGGCCCAGTATTTCGCCAAGGAGATGAGGGCATGACCGGCCGCTGGGGCTTCATTTCCGCCCACCGCGCCGACTTCGGCGTGCAGCGGATATGCCGGGTCCTTGAGGTATCGCGCTCGGGCTACTACCGGTGGCTTGCCGGCGCGGAGGCCCGACAGGCCCGCCGGGCGGCCGACGACGCCCTCGTCGGGGAGATCCGCGAGATCCACGCCGATCACAAGGGCACCTACGGAGTCCGCCGCATCCACGCCGAACTGCGCGGCTTTGGGCACACCGTCAACCGCAAGCGCGTGGAACGGCTGATGCGCGTCAACTCGATCGAGGGCCGCCATCTGCGGCGGCGTAAACGCACCACTGTCCCGGACCGGCTCGCCCCGCCGGCCCCGGACCTGATCAACCGCGTGTTCCATGCCGGGCCCGACGCCCCCGCTGACCGCCGCCGTGGTGCTGCGCAGTTCCGCCTGGCCGGGGCCGGGTGGCTGGCCCGTAGCCTGAGCGTGGTCTGTCTGGCTGGCGGGTGGCCGGATGCCGCGTTGACGGCGCCGGTCGGGCAGATACCCCGCGCCCCGTCCCACTGCTCCGGGCGGGCATGGTTGCTGTGGGCGGGAGAGCGTTGACACTGGGGGCGGCCCCGCCCGGGGGTGGGGTCCAAGCGCGGGGCCGCCGTGTCTCCATGATGGACACAGGCGAGACGTCTCCGGAATGCCCGCTCACACCATGGAGTGAACGAGATGGCCGGGTCGTTGGCTGGTTGCCGGGACCCGGGCTCGTGGTGGCGTGTCCGGCGGGATCCTGGGTGGTGTGGCGAGGAAGCGGCGTGTGCGCTGGTGTGGGCAGTGTGGGGTGGTGTTGCCGCGGGATGCGGGGCCGAACCGCAGGTACTGCGACACGGCGTGCCGCAGCCGGCACTGGCGACGTGTCCAGCGGCGTGAGGAGATCTACCAGCGGGCCGTCGAACAGAGCCTGGATCTGCTGCGCGGTGGTGGTGAGCTGTGGGTGCAGGGCTTGTGCCCGGCGTGCGGGCGGTCGGTGTCGATCCGCAAGCGCACGGACGCGGTGTACTACTCACCGAAGTGCCGCACCCGGGCATGGCGGCTGCGCTGGCAGCCGGCCGGCACCGCGATCGGTGACGCTTCCGAACGGCCGTCGCGGTAGGCGTCACCGCGTGACGGCTGACCATCACGATCGTGCGGGGCCCGCGGGGCACGACTGATCCCGGCAGCACCCGCGTCCTGCTGCCGCCAGAACTCACCGCCCTCGAGGAACAGGTGCCGTCGGCTGTGGACCGGCCCCGGTTCGACCTGGGCAAGCCCGTTCCCGGGGGCTTGCCCAGGCTGCAGGCCGGGCCGGGCACGCCAGCGGCGGCGGGTCGCCGTCATCGGCTCCGATGCTTTTGGCGTGGTTGCTTCGACCGGGGGCTGGACAGTGGGCTGGACGGTTGCGTGCAGGGGTGTGCCGAAGGTGGGACCGAAGGTAGCAACGCCGGTTTCTGGTGCGGGGAGTTGCTGCAGGTCACGGCCGGTAGGCAAGCCGGTGCCAGGCGACGACACCTCCTCCCTGGCGCGATAGCCACCGGGGAGGAGGACGGTGCGGTGCCGGCGCGGGGGGCCTACGACCCTTGGGTCAGGTGGCTGCGTCGCTCCACGATTGCGCCACTGCGAGGTGGTGTTCGCTGTCGCGGCGGGTCAGGAGGCGCCAGCTGTGCGGGTCGACGTCGGTGTCTGTGGCGGCGGCGCAGTTGGCCATGCCCCCGAACACCGCTCCGGCCAGTTCCTGTCGGGTCAGGTCGCTGATCTGGGAGAGGGCGAGGGCGGGCACCGGGACGGTGATCTGTCCGTGGGCCCATTCGTCCAGGGCCGCGTGTGCGGTGATCGGTCCGGCGCGCACGATGCGGGCCAGTGTGAAGCGGTACGCCACCATCACGCGGTCACGCTCTGATCCCCCTCGGGGTGTCACCCTGCGTCGTGTGCTGGCCCCAGGTCAATGCCCGACAGGGCACGGCGGACGTGCCCACAGACCCGGCACCATCACCTGCGCCATCACCTGCGACAACGCCTGCACCAATACCTGCGCCATCACCTGCGGCTCTGCCGTGACTCACCGGCATGGTGCCGCAGGTCGGACTCGGCGGTGAGTGAGGGGTGGGGCTCTGACTTCCCCTGGAACCGCCCCTTGGATCCACGAAACAGGATGGAGAGGGCCGTTTCGCGGGGAACGCTTCCCTGCCGCTGGGCGGCCCGGCGCCGGGGTACGCGCCCCCGAAGCCGGCGCCCGGGCCCGGAGTTGCGGCGGCGCCGGGGACGAGGGGCCGCGCTGGGCGGGGCAGTGTGGCGGCCGTGGCTGCTCGTGAACGAGGTTCGTTGGCGCCGGACGAACGGCGAAAGTGACTCCCCCCACTACCGCGTGATGGAGATCACATCGGGTGTGAATGTGCTGGTCGCAGAGGGTTGCGGGTCTTGGGGCCGGGTCTGCCAGCCTGACGCCGCCCTGTCCCGGGCCGCCTGTCCGCGACGCAAGGGCCAAGGAGTCTCCACGCTCCACGCCTGTCCAGCACACCCCTGC
>NZ_JARAVK010000382.1:0-6057 GCF_033792765.1 Streptomyces sp. PA03-6a
CTCCCGCCCACCCCGCCACCGTCGCGGAATTCGCCGGGCTGGCCCGCAGGATCGCGGCCGACCGCGGCCGCTGGGCACCGCGCGTCCGCTACGACGCCACCACCCGCTGGTACGACCGCCTGGAGACCGGACCCGGCTACGAGGTCTGGCTGCTCAGCTGGGTGCCGGGGCAGGGCAGCGGGCTGCACGACCACGGCCGCTCCTCGGGCGTGCTGACCGTCCTCGAGGGCGAACTGACCGAGCACGCCCTCGGCGGCAACGGCGGGACCCGCCGTTCACTCCTGCCGGGGCACCAGCGGGTGTTCGCCCCCGGCTACGTCCACGAGGTGGTCAACGACTCGCTGGACGGCGCGGTCAGCCTGCACATCTACTTCCCCGGCCTGACGGAGATGACCCCGTACGCCTGCACCTCCGGGGAGCCGGCAAGCGAGGGGACGTTCGCAGGCTGACGCGGCGGGCTGACAGACTGTCCGCATGCGAATCGTGGTACTGGCCGGCGGCATCGGGGGAGCCCGTTTCCTGCGCGGCCTGAAGGCGGCGGCGCCGGAGGCGGACATCACCGTCATCGGCAACACCGGCGACGACATCCACCTGTTCGGCCTCAAGGTCTGCCCCGACCTCGACACCGTCATGTACACCCTCGGTGGCGGGATCCACGAGGCACAGGGCTGGGGCCGCGCCGACGAGACGTTCACGGTCAAGGAGGAACTGGCCGCCTACGGCGTCGGGCCCGAGTGGTTCGGCCTCGGCGACCGCGACTTCGCGACGCACATCGTGCGCACCCAGATGATCGGCGCGGGCTATCCGCTCAGCGCGGTCACCGAGGCGCTGTGCGCGCGCTGGAAGCCGGGAGTGCGGCTGATCCCGATGACCGACGACCGGATCGAGACGCACGTCGTCGTCGACGACCCGGACGCGGGCCCCGGTGGCGGGCGCAAGGCGGTCCACTTCCAGGAGTACTGGGTGCGGCTGCGGGCCTCCGTCCCGGCGTACGCGGTGCTGCCGGTCGGCGCGGAGGGCGCCAAGCCCGCGCCCGGCGTGCTGGAGGCGATCGGCGAGGCGGACGTCATCCTCTTCCCGCCGTCCAACCCGGTGGTGTCGGTCGGGACGATCCTGGCCGTCCCCGGCATCCGCGAGGCCATCGCCGAGGCGGGCGTGCCGGTGGTGGGCCTCTCCCCCATCGTCGGGAACGCGCCGGTGCGGGGCATGGCCGACAAGGTGCTGGCGGCGGTCGGCGTGGAGTCCACGGCGGCGGCGGTCGCCGCGCACTACGGCTCCGGCCTCCTGGACGGCTGGCTGGTCGACACCGTCGACGCCGGGGCGGTGGACGAGGTCGAGGCCGCCGGCATCCGGTGCCGGGCCGTGCCGCTGATGATGACGGACCTGGACGCGACGGCCGCGATGGCCCACGAGGCGCTGACGCTGGCCGGGGAGGTGCGGGCGTGATCGCCTCCTACCGCGTGTGGGCCGTCACGGGCATGCCCGAGGTCGAGCCCGGCGCCGACCTGGCCAAGCTCATCGCGGCGAACACGCCGGAACTGGCCGACGGCGACGTCCTCGTCGTCACCTCGAAGATCGTCAGCAAGGCGGAGGGGCGCGTGGTGCGCGCCACCGACCGCGAGGCCGCGATCGACGCCGAGACGGTGCGGCTCGTCGCACGGCGCGGGCCGACCCGGATCGTGGAGACCCGGCACGGCTTCGTCATGGCCGCGGCCGGCGTGGACGCCTCCAACACGGCCCCCGGCACGGTGCTGCTGCTGCCCGAGGACCCGGACGCCTCCGCCCGCGCCATCCGGGCGGGGCTGCGGGACGCGCTCGGCGTCAACGTCGGCGTGGTCGTCACCGACACCTTCGGGCGGCCCTGGCGCGAGGGCCTGACCGACGTGGCGATCGGCGCGGCCGGACTGCGCGTGCTGGACGACCTGCGGGGCGCCACCGACTCCCACGGCAACGAACTGGCGGTCACGGTCACGGCCCTGGCCGACGAGCTCGCCGCGGCCGGCGACCTGGTGAAGGGCAAGTCCACCGGGGCGCCCGTCGCCCTCGTCCGGGGTCTGGACGGCCTGGTGCTGCCCTCCGAGGAGGACGGCGAAGGCGGCCGCGCCCTCGTCCGGGTCGCCGCCAACGACATGTTCCGGCTGGGCACTTCGGAGGCCGTCCGCGAGGCGGTCTCCCTGCGGCGCACGATCCGCGAGTTCACCGACGAGCCCGTCGACGGGGCGGCCGTACGGCGCGCCGTGGCCCTCGCGGTCACCGCGCCGGCGCCGCACCACACGACGCCGTGGCGCTTCGTGCTGCTGGAGTCGGAACCGGCACGGGTCCGGCTGCTGGACGCCATGCGCGACGCGTGGATCGCGGACCTGCGCCGCGACGGCCGCAGCGAGGAGTCCATCGCCAAGCGGGTGCGCCGCGGCGACGTCCTGCGCAAGGCGCCGTACCTGGTGGTGCCCTGCCTGGTCGCGGACGGCGCGCACGACTACCCGGACCCGCGGCGGTCGGCGGCGGAGCGCGAGATGTTCGTGGTCGCCATGGGCGCGGCCGTGGAGAACTTCCTGGTGGCGCTGGCCGGCGAGCAGTTGGGGTCGGCGTGGGTGTCCTCCACGATGTTCTGCCGCGACGTGGTGCGCAAGGTGCTGGACCTGCCGGAGGACTGGGACCCGATGGGCGCCGTCGCCGTCGGCCGGCCCGCGGCGCCGCCGAAGGAGCGGCCGGGGCGGAGCGCGGAGGCGTTCATCGAGGTGCGGTGACGGGCCGTTCGGCCCGCACGCGCCTCCCGGGCTGCGGGTCGGGGCCGGTCACCGTGGCGAACGCGGTGACCGGTGCGGCTCCGAGGTGGGCCGACAGTCGTCCCTGGTGGCCTTGAGAGCGACCAGACCCGTGATGTCGCGTACCGCGTCGGACGGTTGCGAGTAGTCCCGGATCAGGAGTGTCCAGCCTGGCGCGTCAGGCGAACCTGAGGGATGCCCTCCGGAAGCGATCGCTCCTCACCGCTCCACCCGTTCTCGTGGAGCCAGTCGAGTGCCGCACCGATCGTCCGGGCGGGCTCCTCCCCGATCGGCTGCGCCATGAGACCGACGACACAGCCGTGGTCCTCGGGCGACACCTAGGCCGCGGCCTTGAGTCCAGCGGATTCCGCCGCACCGCTCACGTCGGCGGCGACACTGTTCGCGTCGGCCGGCCGGGGCGCGCTCGAACCGGCCCCCGGGTCGTCGGCCTGTCGCGTACCGCATCCCATGAGGGACCCCAGCAGCATCACGGCCCCTGCGAGGGCGATCGTCCGTCTCACCGTGCGTCGCGGAAGACGAGACGGACTTTCCTGTCCGAGATGAACGAGGAGGGCGTCCCTGCCGGGAGTACGGCGCGCAGGGGCTCGAACACGGCCAGGACTCTGTCGTCCCCGTACTCACGGACGTCCTCGGTGGCTTTGAGGAACAGCGACCCGCCGGCCACCCCACGAACCTGCGCGAAGGTTCCGTCCCTACGGACCGCCTCCGCGCCGCCGAGCAGCTCCGCGACACCCGGCGAGCACACGGTGATCCACGAATAGCCCCGCACATTCCGGTCCAGGACGGGAAACGTCTCGTCCTGGAAGAGGCCGAGTGCCGCTTCCAGGGAGCTCCGGCCGGTGGTGCTGTCCATGTCGTCGGCGATACAGCCGAAAAGCGCCGTACCCCTTCCGGAATCCGCGTGCCGGATGATGAAGTCGTGCCGGGCGGACTGGGCCTTCTCGAATTCCTCGCTCGACCTGTCCACCGTCAGGGCCACCCACTCGGGTGCTTCGTAGTCCCGCCTGGCGCCGATGGTGATCCAGGTGCTGCCGGGATAACCGTCAGGACCGAGGACGGCCAGTCTCAGCTCCGCCTCGAGCGGCACGGACTCCAGATCCCGCAGGAATTTCTCCCAATTCTTCGGGGAAAAGACCCGTCCGGAACGCTTGCGGCCGCTTTTCAGAACTCGCGCGATCCAGAGCGATCCCCACAATTCTCCGGGTCGGCCGTAGGGGGCGCCCGCCGTCATCAGCGCGGATTCCCGGCCCGTCAGGTCCAGCGCGCCGACGAAGGGGTCCATGGCGCTTCCGGCCAACTCTCGGACCGCGTCGGCGAACCAAGGCTCGACCAGTTCCCGGAGGGCGGTGCCGCCCTCCGGGAGCGCGAAGTCGAGTTCTGCCCGGACACTGGAATTCACTCGAAATCCCTCAGCCATGCGCGGAATATAACACAGGCTCAGAACACGGGTGACAGGGGCGGGACGAAGATCGGACCGCCACCGGATTCCAGAGTAAGCGGATTTTGCGACCAGTCATGGTTCTCGATGTTTTCATGCCACCAGTCCTGGAATCCGTGCCACGCCCTCTTGCAGGAGGGCTCATTCACCTTTTCGGGCACCGGATGGGGTATCGGTTTCCAGTCGTCCTTCGGGTCCTTCGCCTTCCGGTGGGTGTACACCTCGATACCGGCGTCCGGCGTCGAGGAAGAAACCGTGATCAGTTCCTTGACGTTTCTCGACCAGTGGCCTGAAGAACGGCACCACCTACTCCTGGCGGGCCAAGTCGCTGGACAAGCAGGCACCACCTCGGCCTACACCCCCACCTCGACACCGTGCCGGTTCGTCTTCGACAGCGCCCGGCCCACCCCGCCCACCGTGACTCGACGCAGTTCCCGGACGCCGACGCGAGCGACGACGGCTTCAACTCGGCCTTGTACACCGGATCGGTCACGTGCGCCAAAGGGGCGCCGACATCGACGCCGACGACCTGGTCGAGCGCGAAGCCGCCGCTGGCCGGCCCCCAACGTGCTGTACGTCCGGGCCGTCGACGGCGACGGATTCCCCGACCTGATGGTCGTGGACGCCAACGGCAACCTGCGCTCGAACGCACCGGCTCCAGCCACCATCACCCAGATCGTCTCCGCCGGGGACGCCACGGGGGACGGCAAGACCGACCTGGTCTACCGGACGGACGTCAGTGCCCGGCTCCTGCTGCGCACCGGCATCAAGGACCCGACGACGGGCGGGGTGAAGCTCGACTCACTGGCCGCGGCGGTGAACTCGGAAGGCGGCGCCGGCACCGTCGTCATCACCAACACCGACGGGGTGGGCTGGAAGACCAAGATGACCATGGGCTGACCCGTCGGCCGGCCCACGGCCTCCCCTGCCCTCTGACCCGTGTCCGCGCGGGTCAGAGGGCCACGATGTTCCCCGGGGCCATGCGCGGGGCGCGGCGTGGGGGGCGGCGGCCGGTGAGGAGGATGATGCGGGCGGCGCGGTGGCGCTGGCCGGCGTAGGGCTCGAGGAGTTCGAGCATGGTGGCGTCGTCGCAGCGGTGGGCGCCGGTGAGGGCGTAGCCGACGGTGTGCGGCAGGTGGAGGTCGCCGACCGTGATCGCGTCGGGGTCGCCGTTGCTGCGCTGCAGGGTCTCGGCCGCGGTCCAGGGGCCGATGCCGGGAACGGCCTGGAGGCGGGCGAGGGCGTCGGCGGGGGCGAGGGTGGTGGCCTGCTCCATGCGGGCGGCGGCGCGGGCGGCCCGGACCGCGGCGGCGGAGCGCTTGCCGTCGACGTTGGCGCGGTGCCACTCCCAGGAGGGGATCATGGCCCAGCCGCGGGCGTCGGGCATCACGCGCATGCGCAGTTCCTCGCCGGGGCCGGGGGCGGGCTCGCCGAAGCGCCACAGCAGGACCCGCCAGGAGCGGTAGGCCTCGTCGGAGGTGACCTTCTGCTCGAGGATCGCGGGGATGAGGGACTCCAGCACCAGGCCCGTACGGGTCAGCCGCAGCCCGGGGTTGCGGCGGTGGGCCTCGTGGACGACGCGGTGCCGGGCGGTGAAGGCGGCGGGGTCGTCGGCGTCGCCGAGCAGGCCGGGGAGGCGGTCCAGGAGCCACTCGGCGCCGGGGCCCCAGGCCTCGGCCTCGACCTCGCCGCCGGAGGGGCGGGCGATGCGCAGGGTGCCGGGGCCCTCGGGGGTGCGCGAGGCCCGGTAGACCGCGCGGTCGGCGCCGACGCGGAACGCGGGGTCGCCGGGGCCGCGGCGCAGGGGGCCGAGCGTGAGGCCGAGGTCCAGGG
>NZ_JARAVK010000383.1:0-6056 GCF_033792765.1 Streptomyces sp. PA03-6a
GGCCCGCACTGACCGCGCCGGGCAATCGGGAGGGCGGGCGGGGGAGAAACCCCAACCGCAACCACAATGGCGCCGCACACGACAACGGGCCGCAATCACAACCCGGGAGCGGGGGTACCGGGGGCTCGGACAGAATGGGGGCGTGCGTTACGGCATTCTCGGGACGACCCAGGCTCACCGCGGCGACGGCACCGTCGTGCCGCTGGCCGGTACGCGGCTGAGGGCGCTGCTCGCCGCGCTGGCGCTGCGCCCCGGGCGGGTGCGGACCACCGAGGCGCTGATCGACGAGGTGTGGGAGGGCGAACCGCCCGCCGACGCGACCGGGGCGCTACAGGCCCTGGTCGCCAGGTTGCGCCGGGCCGTGGGTCATGAGGCCGTGGGCTCGGTGGACGGCGGCTACCGCCTGGTCGCCGCGCCGGACGCCGTGGACCTGTACCGCTTCGAGCGGCTCGTGGAGGACGGCGGCCGGGCGCTCGCCGACGGCGACGCCGCCAAGGCCGCCGAGGCGCTGGACTCCGCGTTGGCGCTGTGGCGCGGCCCGGTGCTCGCCGACCTTCCGGACCGGGCGTCCGTCGCGCCCCGCTACGACGCGCTGCGGCTGGACGCCCGGCGGCTGCGGATCACCGCCGAGGTGGCGCTCGGCCGCGCCGAACAGGTGCTGCCGGAGGCGGTGGAGCTGGCGGTGGCCCATCCGCTGAACGAGGCGGTGCAGGTGCTGCGGCTGCGTGCGCTGCGCGAGGCGGGCCGGGGCGCCGACGCGCTGGTGGCGTACGAGGAGGTGCGGCGCGAGCTCGCCGACACGCTGGGCACCGATCCGGGCCCGGAGCTGCGGGCCCTCCACGCCGAGCTGCTGAATCCTTCCGCCCCCGCCCCCGCCGGGGCCGCCGCGCCGGCGCCCGTGTCCGGGAGCCCGGCGCGGCTCGGCAACGCGCGGGCCCGGCTGACCAGTTTCGTCGGCCGCGAGGCGGACCTGTCCGCGATCGCCGCGGATCTTGCGGTGGCGCGGCTGGTCACCGTCACGGGCCCCGGCGGCACCGGCAAGACCCGCCTGTCGCAGGAGGCCGGCGACCTGGTCGCCGGGCGCTGGCCGGACGGCGTTTGGTTCGCGGAACTGGCGCCCGTGGAGGACCCGCGCACCGTGGCCGTGGCCGTGGCCGTGGTGAACGCGCTGGGCCTGCGCGAGACGCTGCTGCACGCGGCCTCGGCGACCGAGGCGGCGCTGGCCGCGGAGGCGAAGGGGGCCGCCGCCAAGGACCCGCTGCTGCAGCTCACCGAGTACTGCGCGGAGCGCCGCATGCTGCTGGTTTTGGACAACTGCGAGCACGTGATCGGCGCCGCCGCGGAGCTCGCGGAGCGGCTGCTCGCGCACTGCCCCGGTGTGGCGGTGCTGGCCACCAGCCGTGAACCGCTCGGTGTGCCCGGCGAGTTGATCCGGCCGCTGGACCCGCTGCCGGAGCCCCCCGCCCTGCGGCTGCTCGCCGACCGCGGCGCGGCGGCCCGCCCCGGCTTCACCCCGGACGAGGACCCGGAGGCCTGCGCGGAGCTGTGCCGCAGGCTCGACGGACTGCCGCTCGCCATCGAACTGGCCGCGGCCCGGCTCCGGATGATGACGCCCCGCCAGCTCGCGGACCGGCTCGACGACCGCTTCCGCATCCTCACCGCGGGCAGTCGCACCGTGCTGCCCCGGCAGCAGACGCTGCGCGCGGTCGTCGACTGGAGCTGGGGCCTGCTCAGCGAGGCCGAACGGATCGTGCTGCGACGCTTCGCGGTGTTCGCCGGCGGCTGGGACCTGGCCGCCGCCGAGGCGGTGTGCGGCGAGGACGGCGGCGCCGTGGACGCCCGGGACGTCGCCTCCGTCCTGGCCTCGCTCGTCGACAAGTCGCTGGTCGTCGCCGACCTCGCCGAGGACGGCGCGCGCTACCGGATGCTGGAGACGATCGGCGAGTACGCGGCCGAACGCCTCGACGAGGCCGGTGAGCGCGACACCGTGGGGCGCCGCCACACCACGTACTTCCGCGAGTACGTGCGCACCGCCGACCCCGAGCTGCGCGGGCCGCGCCAACTGCTCTGGCTGGACCGGCTGGAGCGCGAGCACGAGAACCTGCGGGCGGCGATCCGCCGGGCGGTGGACACCGGGGACGAGCAGGAGGCGCTCTGCCTGGTGCTGGCCTGCAGCTGGTTCTGGGAGATGCGCAACTACCGCAGCGAGATCGGCCACTGGCCCGCCGTGGTGGTCGCGATGAGCCCGGTGGACGCCTTCGCCGAGCCGGTACGGCTCCCGCCGCTGGACCGCGGGCCGCTGGAGGACCCGCCGCCGATGACGCCGCAGCAGCTCACCGAGGCGCGGCGCTGGGTGCGCACCGGCGAGGTGTTCGCGTACATGGGCGAGCACGACGTGTGGAACGATCCGAGGCTGGTCGGTCTGGGCGAGGCGATCATCGAGGCCTACCCGCCGGAGCTGCCGCAGTCCAGCCTGCGGCCCGGGCTGTTCCGCGTGCTCGGCGCGATGCTGACCGGTCGCTTCGACCGCATGCCCGAGCTCATCGACGGCACGGTGGAGAGCTGCCGGCTGCACGGCCGGGTGTGGGAGCTGGCGTTCGCGCTGCAGTTCCGCGCCAAGGTGATGAACGACGTGGAGGGCCGGCTCGACGCCTCCATGGACGACATCCGCGAGGCCAGGGAGTTGTTCGGCCGGGTCGGCGACGACTGGGGCATGGCCGAGGCGCTGGCGGCGGAGGCCGAGGCGAGCGCCAACGCCGGCGACTGGGCGCGTGCCGCGGACAGCTGCCGACTGGCCATCGAGCTCGCCCGCAAGCTCGGTGCGTACCAGCACGTGCCGATCATGATGGTCCGCCTCGGCGACGCCCTCGCCAACGCCGGCGACCTGGAGGAGGGGGAGCGGCTGATCCGCGCGGGAGTCGCCGAGGCCGCGTCCTTCCGGCCGGTGGGCGACGACGCGGGCTACTACGGCAGGGTGCTGCTCATCGCCCTGCTCGCCCGGCGCGGTGAACTGGACGAGGCCTTCGCGCTGCTCGACGCCATGCAGGCCGACCCGCCGCGCGGCATGCCCTCGTTCATCGTCGGACTGCTCGCCGCCGTCCGCGGCTGGCTCACCGGCATGGCGGGCGACCCGTACGGGGGGCTGCCCCATCTCGCCGAGTCCGTCGCCTACATGGAGGGGCATCCGCTCAGCCCGGTCATCGGGCCGCGTATCGGCGTGCTGCTCTTCCCGCCGGGCGTCGCGCTCTTCACCGGGATCGCAGGGCTGCGCAGCGGCGACGACGTCCGCGGCCCCGCGCGCCGCGCCGCGGTGGTGCTGGGCGCGCACGACGCGCTGCGGCAGACCGCCTGCACCCCGTGGGAGCGGACGAGCATGGACGAGGACGCGGTGCGGCTGCGCGGGTACCTGGGTGAGGAGGACTTCGCGGCGGCCTACCGCGAGGGCGGGGGGCTCACCTTCCCCGAGGCGGTAGAGCTGCTGCGCGAGCCCGTCTGACGCGTCCTCAGCCCGCCTTCTTGCGGGGCGTCGCCTTCTTCGCCGTGGTCTTCTTGGCCGCCGCCTTCTTCGCGGGGGCCTTCCCGGCGGCCGCCTTCTTCGCCGGGGCCTTGCCGGAGGCGGTCTTCTTCGCTCCGGCCTTCTCCCCGCCGCGGGCGTCGATGCTGGCCTGGAGCGCGGCCATCAGGTCCACCACGTTGTCGGGGGCGGCGGTGACCTCGGCCATCTCGGGGACGGGTTCGCCCTCCAGCCGGGCGGCGACGAGTTCGTCCAGCGCGTGCTGGTACTCGTCGTGCATCGACTCCAGGTCGAAGTCCTCGGAAAGGGTGTCCATCAGGCTCTGCGCCATCTTCAGCTCCTGCGGCCGCACGGTGACCTTCTCCGGCGGCGCCAGCCCCTCCGCGGCGCGGAGCTCGTCGGGCCAGTACATCGTGTGCAGGACCAGCACGTCCTGGTGGACGCGCAGCAGCGCCAAGGACTCGCGGGTGCGCAGCGCGATCTTGGTGACGGCGGCCTTGCCGCTGCTGCTCAGGGCCTCGCGGAGCAGGACGTACGGCTTGGCGGCGGCGGTCTCCGCGCCGACGTAGTAGGCCCGCGACAGGGACAGCGGGTCGATCTCGTCGGCGTCGACGAAGGCGAGCACGTCGATCAGCTTCTTGCTGGGCAGGGGGAGGGCGGCCAGGTCCTCATCGGTGAGCACCACCGTGCGGCCGGTCTCGTCCTCGTACCCCTTGGCGATCTCCGCGTAGGGGACCTCCTTGCCCTCCTTCTCGCAGTACCGCTTCATGCGGATGCGGCCGCCGTCCTCGGCGTGCACCTGGTGCAGGGAGACGCCGTGCTCCTCGGTGGCCGCGTAGAGCTTGACCGGAATGGAGACCAGCCCGAAGCCGATCGCACCTTTCCACATGGATCGCATACTTTTGTCCCTTTCCGGGGACTTTCCAGACTATGCCCGCCCCGTCAGCCTCGCCCGACCGGCAGACGGTCGAGGTGGACGGCCGCCGCGTGGTCCTCACCCACCTGGACAAGGTCGTCTTCCCGGTCACCGGTCACACCAAGGCACAGCTGCTGCAGTACTACGCCCGCGTCGCCCCGGTGCTGGTGCCGCACGCCGCCGGTCGCCTCGCCTCCTTCGTCCGCGCCCCCGAGGGCCCGCACGCCCAGCGCTGGTTCGCCAAACGCCCGCCAGGCGGCACGCCCGACTGGGTGACCACCGCCGGGGAGGCCGACGAGCCGCACATCGTCGTCGACTCCACCCCGGCCCTGGTCACCATGGCCAACCTCGGCGCCTGGGAGGTGCACGTCCCGCAGTGGACCGTGGCGGGCGGACGCGACGCCCACGACCGCCTCGTCCTCGACCTCGACCCCGGCGAGGGCGCCGACCTCGTCCTGTGCTGCCGGGTCGCCGAACGCCTGCGGCAGATGATGGAGGACGACGGGCTCGTCTCCTTCCCCGTCACCTCCGGCAGCAAGGGGCTCCACCTCTACGCGCCGCTGCGTCCCGCCGCCGAGGCCGCCGCCACGGGCTACGCCAAGGCACTCGCCACCCGCATGCGCGACGAGCACCCCGGCCTCGTCGTGTTCTCCATGACCCGCAGCCTGCGCGCCGGGAAGGTCTTCATCGACTGGTCCCAGAACGCCTCCGCGAAGACCACCGCCTGCCCCTACACCCTGCGGCTGCGCGACCGCCCGGGCGTCGCGACCCCCGTCACCTGGGACGAGGTCGCCTCCTGCCGGAAGGCGGAGGACCTCGCCTTCACCCCGGAGGAGGTCCTGCAGCGCACCGCCGACCACGGCGACCCGCTGGCCGCCCTGGACGACCCCGCCGGCCGCGGCACCCTGCCGTGACGGGCGCCCCCTCGTGACCGATCCCCTCCCGCTCCCCGTGCGCGTCGCCCTCGCCCGCCGCGTCGACACCGTTCCCGCGGCCGACGCCCTCCCCGGCGGCTGCGCCTACGAGCCGAAGTTCGACGGCCACCGCATGGTCGTGCTCACCGACCCCGTACGCCTGCAGACCCGTTCCGGCCGGCTCGTGACCGCCACCTTCCCCGAGATCGCGGAGGCCGCCGGGGCCCTGCCGGCCGGCACCGTCCTCGACGGCGAGGTCGTCATCTGGCGGGACGGCCGCGTCGACTTCGGTGCCCTCCAGCGCCGCGCCCTGCGCGGGTCGCGCCGCCGTACCGACCTCCCCGCCAACTACGCGGCCTTCGACCTGCTCGCCGCCGCCGGCACCGACCTGCGCGGCCGGCCGTACCACGAACGTCGCGCGGCCCTCGTCGCCCTGCTGGAACCGCTCGGGCCGCCGCTGCAGGCCGTGCCCATGACGACCGACCGCGACGAGGCCGTCCACTGGTACGCCTCGCTCGCCCCGCTCGGCATCGAGGGCCTCGTCGTCAAGGGCCGCGGTCAGCGCTACCGTCCCGACCGCCGCGACTGGCTCAAGCTCCGCCACGCCGTCCCGCAGGACGCCGAGGCCATCGGCTTCACCGGCACTCCCCGCGCCCCCCGCGCCCTCGTCCTCGACCTCGGCGACGGCCCCTTCGCCACCGCGCCCCTGGAC
>NZ_JARAVK010000384.1:0-6010 GCF_033792765.1 Streptomyces sp. PA03-6a
GTCCGGGAGGGCCAGGGCGGCCCGGGGGCTTCGGGCAGTAGCCGGGCGAGGCCGGGACGGAGAAGCACGAGAAGGCTGTCTGCTGGGCGTCGTCCTCGGCCGCCGACGCATGTCCCGTGGTTTCGGCGTACGCCATACCCGTCACGGCACCGGACGCCAGTGCCACGCTCGCGGCTACCGTCCACACGCGCGCACAGCCTGGGCGCCGCCGTATCGAGGCCTGGGGCCTGGTTATTCGGTACAACACGTCACCTCCAGGAATGGGCTCTCAACGGGCGGCCCGCGCCGCCTCCCCGAAGGGGAGCTGCCGTGGGGCAGCAACGAACCCACAGCAAGAATTCCTCTGAGTTACATGATGTGCACTTTCGGTAGCCGACTGGGTGATCTCGGCGAACCCTCCGCCAGCCGCGCCCGCGCTGCACCGTTCGGCCGCTGCGACGCTCGCCCCGCGAACCCGACCTCCGGGTGAGCAGCGAGCAAGGAACGCGTACCGGCAGCGCGCCCTGGGCGTCTGCTCAGTTCGGAGGCGCTCTGCCACACTCCTCACGCCTGCGCTCCGGAGCTGTGTGCGCAGGTTCCAATCCTGCCGGGGGCACCTTGTACTAGGTGTCAAAAGACCCCGCCACCAGCCAAGACGCTGAGTGCGGGGTCTTTGCGTATGCGCAGCCGTGTGCCGCCGGAAGTGGCCGTATGACGGGGTCTGTGGACAGTACGTTGACAGGATCTTGGAGCGTTCGCCAAGGTCAGCCGCCACATTCGACGGACCGTGTCTGACAGTTCCTCCGGGAGCGCCGGCCGGTCCACTCCCCCGATTGGCGAGGGGATTCGTGGATCATGGTCCCTGGCTCAACGCCCGGGGAAGCGGACGCTGTCGCGGGCCCTCTGATGCGTCTGGCTCGCTGCCTGCTCGTCCGCCGCGGGAGCGTCGGTTGCGACGTTAACGACATGGTCGTCGTCGCTGATGATGCGGATGAAACCAACCCAGTCGGCGACAGCGGGGTTGGTGACACGAGCATCGAGGACCGCATGGCCATTGACCGTGCTCTTCTTGATGTTGGTCGCCTTGAGGTCGTCGTCGGGGTAGTCGTTGTTGGCGTTCAGGAGGAACTGAAGCTGCAAGTCCAGATCCGCCGACAAGGTAGGCCCGTCATTAACGGTGATGGTGGTGGTTTCGTCTGCGGCAGTCACCGAATACGAGCGAGCGGCGTAGGTAATGTCGTCTTCGACGATCTCCTCCTTGGTGGCCTTTCCAGGAAGTTTGAACGTGATGCCAGTGGGGGAATCCGCGGTCTTCACCCATTCCGCCGTATCGGCGTTACCGTGATTGCCTGGCTCGGCCACCGTCACTGTCCTGATGCCGGCGGACGACGGCGCCGGGGCGGCGAAGGCACTAGCGGGAAGCAGCACGCCTCCTGCAGCCAGGGAAGTCGCGCCGGCAACCATCAGAAAGCGCTGCGTTGACGAGAGGCGAGCCATGAGAATCACTCCTTGCGAGACATAGGGAACGGCGTGCGTCGGGCGGCTTTAGTAATTCGCAGACATTTTCACGGTGGGCCCATATCCCGCCGTGCCGCCTGACTCACTTCCGGATGATGCAGGCGTACAACTGCTCTGCGTGAACCCACGTGCCATTCAAGGCCCAATGCGGGATCACGTCATGTTCCGAGATCGCGTGACACGAGAACTCGGGACTTGCCGGAAGGAGGCGTTCCTGATAGCGGAGCAAGCAGTGGGGGTCAATATCATTTCGCCACCCCCAGGGCGCCCACGGACAGGGGCCCGCAGTAGGTCCGCGCAGCGGACACGATGACCGGCGCCACTGTCCCGGGCAGGAGGGGTGAGCACGTCAGCCACTCCGATCGCCCGGCCGGACCGTCAGAGCGCTGTGGGCGAGTCGCGCCATTGCCGACCGCAGAAGCACCCGATCGCCCTCAAGCGTCGCCCGCACTTCACGGACCGGTCATGCGGCGAGTGTCGCCAGCGTCCGCTCGGGTGCGGCAAGGATCGAGAAGTGGCCCTGGCCGGCATGGATGTGAAGGCGTGCGCCCGGAATCGCCGCAGCGAAGCGGCGGGCGTGCTGGAGCGGGACGGTGGTGTCGGCGTCCCCGTGGTGGATCGACGTGGGCACCCTGATCGATTCCAGGTCGAAGCCCCAGGGCCGGGTCAGCACGCGCAGATCCTGCGCGACTCCCCAACTGCCGCGGTGGAACGCCCGCAAGTAGTTGGCCAGGAAGGCCTCGCGTGCGTCCGGCTCGGCGAGGGCACGCCGGTCGCCGGCGGGCATCTCGCTGGTCGCCAGGCCAAGGAACAGCCCTGGTGCCCGGCGCGCCAGCGTGGCCAGACGGCCCAGAATCCAGCCGCCGAAGGCCGGAGCGTGCCGGGCGATCGGCAAGGACGCGCGCTGCCCGGTTGCCATCCCTCGCGTGGGCCAGGCGGGCGGCCCAAGCGGCGCGATGAGCAGCAGGCTGCGGACGCGGTCAGGTAGCTCGGACGCGCAGGCCGCCGCGAACGCTCCGCCGCCCGAAACGCCGAGCAGCGCCACCGAGCCGACTTCCAACGCGTCCAGGACCAAGGCGGCTTCCGCAGCCCAGTCCACGACCCGCGGCAGGCGACGGGCGTCGGTGCCGCCGATGCCGGGGCGGTCCGGGGCGATGAGGCGCAGACCGAGCGCTCGGGCCGCGCCCGCCAGGCCGTATGCGGTCAACCCGGAGTCGGCCAACCCGTGGCAGAACAGCACCGCGGGCGCGTCCGGCTCCCCCACCACCTCGACCGATATCACGCCGCCGTCAGCTCGATGCAGCTCCAGCCTCATAGCGTCTCCCATGACCTTGATCTGAGAGCTGCCTGCGCACAGGTCATCAGCCCCTTGCAGGGGGCCCGGCGGATCCCTCGCCGGACTTCACCACGTCACTTGCCCCAGTACTTGCTGAGCTGACCTTCCATGAATGGATGGGGACTCGCGCTGACTTCGCCGGCGAAGGGGTGTTCAAGTACGAGGACGAGGGTGAGGCTCAGGCCTACCAGCAACGCGATCGACCCTACGAAAAGCAGCTGCACCTTGAGGCTCTCCACCCCGTAAAGCAAGGTGATCAGCATGACGATCAACGCGGCCACGCATCCTCCACAATAGCGTGGACGTAGTCCCCGACCGCACGGTCCAATTTTTGCTGCACATCGTCTGGAAAACCGTGGGCGTTGCGGGAGATCACAGCGAGATCTGTGGCCTCCGAGGTCACCACTGCTTGAACTTGCTCAAGATCGGTCCACAAGGTCACGATGACGAAAGCAAGGACGATTCCGTAGATGGCCCCGAACAGTTCAAGTACCGTGCGCGACACATCATTGGTCACGCCATTGCTCAACTCGGGAAAAACACGGCGCGCCACCAGGCAAGCGGCGAGCGACAGAACAACAACGCCGCCAACGATGAGGATCGCGAGGCTGGCCGTGTCCAGGTTGTTGAGTAGCCAAAGTCCCACGTCAGCGACTCTATCCAGCTCGCGGCCGCGTTCAGGGTGGGCACGACCACCGCCTACCGCTACATCACCGAGGCAGTCTAAATACTGGCCGCGCCGGCCCCGACGCTCGCAGAAAGCAGCACCTAGTGCCGCAGGTCGTTCGTGCGGCCCGCGCCTTCAGGCGAGATGCGCATCAGGACCATCAGGGTGATGCTAAAAGGAGAACGTCCATCCGATTGCAACAGGAGATCCCATGATGGACGCAGCCAAGACTGAGCTGTACGCAATAGACCTGACTGATGCGGCGTGGGTTACGAGCAGCTACAGCAACAGGTGGGACAAGACGTGTGTGGAGGTCGCAGACCTCGGCGGCGGCGCGGTTGCGGTCCGCGATTCGCAGAACCGGGAGTTGCCGCCGCTCCGATTCACCGCAGAGGAGTGGGCCGCGTTTCGACTGGGCGTGCGTGACGGCGAATTCGGCTAGAGATTGCCGTCGGCAGCCAGGACCGCCGGTTCTACCCGAGGACCCCTTCGGCAACCGCCTCAAGTTCCGAAAGCCCACGGCATCCTGAGACGACGGCGGCGCCGGACCCTACCCGGGGCCGGCGCCGCGTGACGGCAATGTGCGGTCGATCAGTGCTGTGCGGCGCCCTTGCGGCGGCGCAGCACCAGCACGGCACCCGCGCCCAGCAGCAGCAGCGCGGCGAAGGCGATGCCACCGACCTGGGCGCCGGTCTCGGCGAGGCCGCCGCTCTCCGTGCCGGAGGAGTCGGAAGCGGACGGGGCGACGGTCGCGGAGGGCGAGCCGTTCGGCTGCTCACCGCCCGCCGGGGCAGAGGCCGACGGCGACGCGGAGCCCGAGGGTGAGCCGCTCGGCTGCTCACCGCCTTCCGGAGCGGACGCGGTCGGGGAAGCGGAGCCGGAGGGCACCGTCCCGCCGCCGTTGCCCTCGTCCTTGCAGTCGACCCAGAAGACCTTGTGCTTGGCGCGGCCGTGCTCTCCGTCGAAGTTCCAGAAGAGCTTGTAGTGGCCGTCCGCGAGCGCGAGGTTTTCGGTGCGCTCGTGACCGGAGCCGTCGAGGGTGAGCGAGCCGGACTTCACCGTCTCGCCCTTCTGACCGTCGGTCGGCGACCACCGCTCGATGGACCAATCGGCCTTCTGGGCACCGTCGAACTGGAAGCCGTCGAGGTAGAAAGTGCAGACGTGCGGCTCGTTGTTGTGCAGCTCCTCGCCGGTCTTCGCGTCGTGGATCTTCACATTGCCGTTGTCGCCGGGGGCGTTGTGGGCGAGGGCGGCGGGCGCCAACAGCAGGGATGCTGCCAGGGCCGCCGTCGCCGCGCCTGCCGTGGAAAGGGCGCGCATGGGCGTACCACCTGTGGGGTGTGAAACGGAATGCGGGGGGAGGCGGCCAGGTTCCACCTCGCTGACCAGCACGTCAAGGAATGGTTGACCTCATTAGTCGGACTACGTCACAACCGCCCCATAGGTCCGACATAACAATTACGCCACACCGTTCACGTTTGAAGAAGCGCCTAGCAGCACGGCGGGCGGTACGCGCTCGGTGCGCACCTGGGTACCCCCGGAGCCCGCCGTCGGTCACTCGTACTCGCGCAGCAAGTCCTCGATACGGCGATTGGCCACCTCCTGCCGCCCGTCGATGCACTTCGCGTACCGACTCAGCAGCACCTCCACGCTGTTGCCCGTCCGCTCGGCAACCTCGGTCGCTGCATGCCCACGGTGGAGCTGGTGGTCGGCGAGGTGGTGGCCCGCGGTCAGGCGTGGGCTTTGAGGGCGGCCAAGCGGGCTTCGATCTCGGCCGCGTCGCCCATGGTGTCGAGGCGCTCGAACTGGGCGTCCAGTGAGGAGTCGGCGAGTTCCTGCTGGCCGAGTGCCCTGGCCTCCTCGCGGCGGACTATTTCCTCGAAGCGGCTCAACTCGGAGGTGGGATCGAGCACGTTGATGTTCTCGGCGGCGTCCAGCATCTGGCTCTGCGCGTGGGCGGTCTTGGCGCGGGCCACCAACTGGTCGCGCTTGGAGTGGAGCTCCGTCAGCTTGACCTCCATCTGGGCGAGGCCGGACTTCAGTTTGTCGACGACCTCCCGCTGCATGGCGATCGTCGGCTCGGCGTCCTTCGCCTCGCGCCCGGCCTGGAGCTGGCGCTGCAGCGCCACCTTGGCGAGGCGGTCGAACGCGTCGGCCTCGGCTTCGGAACCGGCGGCCCGCAGGTCGTCCGCCTTTCGGCTGGCGGCCAGCGCCTTGGTGCCCCACTCGGTGGCCGCCTCCACGTCCTCCTGGTGGTCCTGCTCCAGGAGGCGCAGATTGCCGATGGTGGTGGCGACCGCCTGCTTGGCCTCGTCGATGTTGTTGCTGTAGTCGCGGATCAGCTGGTCGAGCATCTTCTGCGGGTCTTCCGCCTGGTCCAGCAGGGCATTGATGTTCGCCTTCGCCAGCTGTGCGACGCGGCCGAAGATCGTCTGCTTGGTCATGGGACCGACCCCTTCCTTGGGTTGCCGTCTGCGTACGCCTTGGCTCAGAACCTGCCTTTAAAAAAA
>NZ_JARAVK010000385.1:0-5923 GCF_033792765.1 Streptomyces sp. PA03-6a
GGGCTGGGGTCAGGTTATAAGAGCCAGCCCGCAGGCGGTGCGGGCCCGCAGATGGGCCCGCTCGCCCTGCCGCCCGAACAGGACGAGCAGTTCGACGGGGTCCTCGCCGTCGGGGCCGAGCCGGTGCGGGACGTGGGTGTCGAACTCGGCGGCCTCGCCGGCCTTCAGCACCACACGCCGGTCGCCGAGGAGCAGCAGCAGGCGTCCGGCCAGGACGTAGACCCACTCGAAGCCCTCATGGGTCTTCAACTCGGGCTCCGTGCCCGGGTGCGGCGGGATCAGCAGCTTGTGCGCCTGGATCCCGCCCGGTCGGCTCAGCGGCACGTACGTCAGGCCGTCGCGGGTGACCGGCCGGAGGTGGATGCGGGGATCGCCGGTGCGGGGCGCGCCGACGAGTTCGTCGAGCGGCACCGCGTGGACCTCCGCCAGGGTCAGCAGCAGCTCCAGGGTCGGCTTGCGGCCCCCGCCCTCGAGGCGGGACAGGGTGCTCTCGTTGATGCCCGTCCGCCCGGCCAGCTCGGCCAGGGTCATGCCGCGGCGGCGCCGCAGCTCCCGCAGCCGGGGCCCGACGGCGTCCAGCACCTCTTTCCTCGTGACGTCCACACCCCCAGGTTGCCGAAACGGCATGGGTTATTGCAAGTGCGGCAAGTGGCGGGCGGGCGGTACGCCGTCAGCCCGCCGCCAGCAGGACCGATCCCGCCAGGGCGAGGCCGGCGCCGGCCGCCTGGACGGGGCGGAGCCGCTCCCCGAGGACGCCCCGGGCCGCGAGGGCGGTGACGACGGGGTAGAGGGAGGCCAGCACGGCCGCCACCGCGACGGGGCCGTGGTGCGCCGCCACGGCGTAGGAACCGTTGGCCGCCACGTCCGCGAGGCCCACGAAGGACAGCGCGGGCAGGCTGCGCCACACCGTGGGCAGGCCGCCCTCGGGGAGCGACGGCGCGCCCCGCCGCACGGAGACCGCGAGGGCCGCCCCGCCCACGGCGACGTTGCAGACGCGCTGGACGAACAGCGCCAGGAAGAGCCCGGTCACGGTGTGGGACGCCTCCGCCACGAGCGACATGACCGCGCCGAAGCCGAAGGCCGCGACCAAGGTCATGACCACCGCCCGCCGCTGTACGGGCGCCCCGCGCAGCTCGGGCCCGCCGGCCAGGACGATGCCCACGACGGCCACCGCGATGCCCGCGTACTGCACGGTCCCGGGGCGTTCGCCGAGCAGCAGCCCCACGCTCACCGGGACCGCCACCCCCACCGTGGCCAGCGGCGAGACGACGCCCATGGGGCCGAGGGCGAGCGCGCGGTAGAAGCAGAGCATGGCGACCGGGCCGATCAGGCCCGCGGCCACGGCGAACCACAGGCGCGGGGAGGCCTCGCTCCAGCCGCCCGTCGCGACGACGACCGCGCCCAGCACGACGGCGGCCACGCCCTGGGACACGACGACCACGGTGAGCGCCGGGAAACGGCGGGTGAGGAGGCCGCCGCCGAAGTCGGCGAGACCCCACAACAGGCTGGTGGCCAGGGCGAAGACCGCGGTCATGGGGCTCCCTCGCAGTACAGTACGGTGAACAGTGCAGTACACCCCACAGTAGTGCAGTGAAGTGAACTCCAGCATTCATCATATTGGACGGTACGGTGCCGGACCTCGACCTGATCGCCCAGTCGCTCGCGCGCAACGTCAAGCGCCTGCGCCTGGAGCGGGGCTACAGCCTCGACGCGCTCGCCGCCCGCGCCGGCGTCAGCCGCGGCATGCTGATCCAGATCGAGCAGGCGCGCACCAACCCGAGCCTGGGCACCATCGTCCGCATCGGGGACGCGCTCGGCGCGAGCCTGGTGAACCTGCTGGACTACGCGGACGGGCCCAAGGTGCGGCTGGTCCCCGCCGACCAGGCCGTCGAGCTGTGGAGCACCCCCGCAGGCAGCCGCGGTCTGTTGCTGGCCGGCGGGCAGGCGCCGGGCCCGCTGGAGATGTGGGCCTGGCGGATCATGCCGGGCGAGGGCCACGACTCGGACGCGCACCCGCCGGGCACCGTCGAACTGATCCGGGTGGACAAGGGCGAGCTCACCCTCGTCGTCGACGGGCAGGAGCACCGCGTGCCCGCCGGGACGACCGCGAGCTTCGAGGCCGCGGCACCGCACGGCTACCGCAACCGGGGCACCGAGGTGACGGAGATGACGCTGGCCATCTCCGTCCCCGCCCCCCAGTGAGACGGCGCCGCCAACTCCCGGGATTTGTTAGCGTTCCGGACATGCGCGCACCCATCGGCACCTTCACCGACGTCCACCCCGCCGTGGAGAAGCTCGACCTGCTTCCGGCCCCCGTCGCGGCCGCACTGACCGCCTGGAGCGGGCAGGTGCCCGTCGAGGAGCTGCTGCTGGTCGACACCGACCCCGAGAAGGCCGACACCGCGGTCTTCACCGAGACGTACGGGGTCGCCCTGGAGCAGTCCGCGAACTGCGTGGTCGTCGCGGGCAAGCGCGGCGGGGAGGTGACGCTCGCCGCCTGCGTCGTCCTCGCCACCACGCGGGCCGACGTGAACGGCCTCGTGCGGCGTCATCTCGGCGTCCGCAAGGCCTCGTTCGCGCCGATGGACACCGCCGTGGGCGAGAGCGGCATGGAGTACGGCGGCATCACCCCGATCGGGCTGCCCGCCACCTGGCCGCTGCTGGTGGACGCGGCGGTCGCGGACACCCCGTACGTGATCATCGGCAGCGGCCGCCGGCGCGGCAAACTGCTCGTGCCCGGCAAGGCGCTGGCCTCGCTGCCCGGCGTAGAACTGCTGGAAGGGCTGGGACTCCCCGCGTGACGGATCTGCTGGACCGCCTGGAGCGCTACTACGACGCCGTGCCCCGCGCGGGCGCCCGCGCCGAGGAGCACGGCCCGCTCACCCTCTTCGTGCGCGAGGGCGTCGGCTGGCCCTTCTACGCCCGCCCGACGCCCGGCGCCGACGGCACCGTCTGCCGGGCCGACGTCGACCGGGTCCGGGCCCGCCAGCGCGAGCTGGGCGTGCCCGAGTGCTTCGAGTGGGTCGCGGAGACCACCCCCGGCCTCCGGGAGGCGGCGCAGGCGTCCGGCCTGGCCGTGCACGAGCACCCGCTGATGGTGCTGGATCCGCGCGTCCCGTCCCCGCCGCCGCCGGAACTCCCCGCGGACGTCGGCGTACGGCTGCTCCGGCCCGGCGACCCCGCGCTGCCCAGCGCGCTCACCGTCCCGCACCTGGCCTTCGCGCAGCCCGGCACCGCCGTCGGCACCGCCGGGCGGGCGGAACTCGCCGCCGCGCTCCCGCTGCACGCCGCCCCGGGACTCGTTGCGACCGCGGAAGCCCGCCTGCGGGCCGGGCTCACCGTCCACGCCGCGGCCGTCGAGGACGGCACCGCGCTGTGCGCGGGCCAGTACAACCCCGTCGGCGAGGTCTGCGAGATCGTCGGCGTGGGCACCCTGCCCAGCGCCCGCCGCCGCGGCCTGGCCCTCGCGGTCACCGGCGCGCTCGTCGCCGAGGCCCGTGCGCAAGGGCTGACCACCGTGTTCCTGTCGGCGGGCGACGATGCCGTCGCCCGGATCTACGGCCGGCTCGGATTCCGCCGGGTCGGCACGGCCCTCATCGCGGAGCCGTCCGCCCCCTGACCGGCCGCCGCGACAGGTCCAGCGACAGCGGGATCGAGTGCTCGGCGAACCCCAGGCTGCGGTACAGCGGTTCCGCCTCCGGGGTCGCGTGCAGGTCGACGCGGGTCACGCCCTGCTCCGTGAACCACGCGAGCAGGGCCTGCGTCGTCGCCCGCGCGTACCCCAGGCCGCGGTAGCGGGTGTCGGTGCAGACGTTGAAGACGAAGCCGAACCGGCCCGCCGGGTGCCCCGGCGCGGGCAGCCGCTCCTCGACCCGGCCCACCGCGCACGCCGCCAGGTGCGGCCCGTCCGCGACCGCGGGCTCGCCGTCCACCACGAACGCCCCCAGCCACCGCGCGCCGCCCCCGCCGAGCTGCTCGCGCGCCCGCTCCCGCGCGGCCGCCTCCCAGGGACCGGGCTCGTCCCGCCCGCTCATGGCCAGGAACATCAGCCGCCGCAGCCGTACCAGCTCGGCGGCGTCATCGGGTCGGGCAGGGCGTACGGGACCGGGCATGCGCGCACGCTACAACGCGGCTAGCCGAGCCGGGGGATCTCGATCGCGGGGCAGCGGTCCATGACCATGAGCGGACCCGCGGCCCGGGTGCGCTCGTACGCGTCCTCGTCGATCACGCCGAGCTGGTACCAGACCGCCTTCGCGCCGATCGCGACGGCCTCGTCCGCGACGGCCCCGGCCAGGTCGGAGTTGACGAAGACGTCCACCACGTCGACCGGGAACGGGATGTCGGCCAGCGAGGCGTAACCCTGCTCACCGTGCACGGTCTCGGCCTTCGGGTGCACCGGCACCACGCGCTTGCCGTACCGCTGCAGCACCGCGGCGACGCCGTACGCCGCCCGCGAGGCGTTGTTGGACAGCCCCACCACGGCCCAGGTGTCCCCGAGGCCGGTCAGGATCTTGCGAACCGTCGCGTCGTCTCCGTACACGTCGTCCTCCCTCGTTCCGGTCCGCAGCAGTCAACCAGAGGACGCACCTGACTGTTCCCGTAGGGTGGCGGGGTGGTGGAGCGGTATCTGACGATCGGGCGCGAGCACGTCCACGAGAGCGAGATCAAGCGCTCGCGGTTCCTGTGCGCACTGGCGCCGGCCCCCAGTGAGGATGCGGCGCAGGAGTTCATCGCCCGTGTCCGCAAGGAGCACGCCGGGGCGACCCACAACTGCTACGCGTACGTGATCGGCGCCGAGGGCCGGATCCACAAGGCGAGCGACGACGGCGAGCCGGGCGGTACCGCCGGGACCCCGATGCTGCAGGTGCTGCTGCGCCGCGAGGTCCGCGACGTCGTCGCCGTCGTCACCCGCTACTACGGCGGCATCCAGCTCGGCGCGGGGGGTCTGGTCCGCGCCTACGGGGGCGCCGTGTCGGCGGCGCTCGACGAGCTCGGCACGGTCGAGCGGCAGAAGCTCGCGCTGGTCACCGTCGTCGCCGATCACCAACGGGCCGGGCGCATCGAGAACGACCTGCGCGCCGCCGGCCGCACCGTGCGAGGGGTCGCCTACGGCGCGGCGGAGGTGCGCATCGAGCTGGGCGTGCCGGAGGAGGAACTGGCGGCCTTCCGGAGCTGGCTCGCCGACGCCTCCGCCGGGACCGCGGGCGTCGAGGTGTCGGGCAGCGCCTTCGTGGACGTGTAGCGGGCCCGTGCCCGCGGGGAGGTCACTCGGCGTTGACGTAGGTGACCTTGCCCTTGACGGTGGCCTCGATGAAGCAGGTGCGGTAGTCGTCGATCCGGTAGTAGTACAGGGACGGCTTGTCGCTGATGATGTCGGGCTTGACGATCGCGTAGCTGAGGGTCGGGTGCTCGACCTTGCAGTCCTTGTCGGCGCGGCCCATCAGGGCCGTGAGCGCGTCCCAGCTGACGGTCTTCAGGTCGACGACGGTGTCGTCGGGATCGATGGTGCCCTTGCTGCCCCACTCCGACACCGCGCCGTCCCGGTACATGTAGCCGTCGTACACGCCGGTGTCCGACTTCTTCGGTGCCTTGAAGATCGCGTAGTCCTCGTAGACGGTCAGTTCGACCACCTTGGTGCCGCCCGAGACCGACTTCACGACGTCCGTCATCGAGCGGCCCCCGGCCACCGAGAGCAGCTTCTCGGGCGCCGCCGTGCTGGGGGCGCCGGGGCCGGAGGAGTGCGTGGCCTTGGGGGTCCCCGTGCCGCCGCCCTTCTCCCTCGCGTCGGCGGCTCCGCCGTGGAGCCCCGGGACGAGGGTGTACAGCAGGACGCCCGCGACGCCCACGGCCACGACGGCGCCGGCGGCGGCCACGACCCGGCCGGCACGGCCGCCGCGCCGGGCCGCGGGGATCGGGGTGGGGC
>NZ_JARAVK010000386.1:0-5887 GCF_033792765.1 Streptomyces sp. PA03-6a
CAGCCGGTGGCCGTTTGTCTATGCGGGCACCAACCCAGACGCCGGAGCAAACCCCCGCATCAGGTCCAACCCGCTACACCACTTCCAAGGACGCAACCCACGACCGTTCGTGATCGCGGTTCCGGTGACGCTCCGTGGCTCCAGCACGGAAAGTGATCCAGAACCACTTTTCACCCGTCGCCGACACGGCTGGTGGCACTGCCGCTGTGCCACCTCGACGCGTCATGCCTGATCGGGCAGGCGCGTGGTCATGCTTCCCGTGGGTGAGGTTCGCCTGCATCCTTGGGACCTGACTTGGAGGATGTGGTGGCAGCCGCCTCGGCCTGGTTGTTCGCGGTGTAGTAGACGGTGATTCCCTGCTTATGCCGGCTGACGGAGCTCTTGGCGACCAGGTGCTCGAGCGTGCTGCGGACGACGGGGGTTCGGGGACTGCGGTCAGGGTGGGCTGAAGCGAGCGCCGTGGTGACCTCAGTGGCTGTCCGGGGTTGCCCGTGCTCAGCTAGCAGCTCGACGATCAGAGAACCCAGCGTCGGCGTGCGGCGTGCGGTGCCCTGCTTCGTGCCCAATGAGCGATTGGCGGCAGAGGTTCTCATACCACGGCTCGGGGCCCCGGTTAGGGAAGCCCGTGCTGTGCGGGGTGACGGCAGTGCCTGGGCCGGGGCACCTTCGTCACCCTCGCCAATGCTCGGCGCCTGATTGGAAGGCCGTTCGGCGACGAGCGCGGGGGCCTGCTGGGACAGGGTGCTCTTGAGGTCTGCCAGCCAGGCCGATTCCTTCTTCAGACTGGCCAGGTGTTCCTGCCATCGGGTGATGGTGTCGGCGGCGTCTTGTTGGGCTCCCGCGTTGCGTGCCAGATCCTCGTCCAGCCGACGTAGGTACTCCCGCTGGATGGTCGTCTCTTGATGTGGCGCTGTGGGAATCTTCGTGGACATATGCGGCTCGCTCTCCTTATGCCTAGTGCAGTTTGGGATGCTACTGAAGTTTCATCGTGATGTCGTCCGACGCAGCGCCTTGAAATGAGCAGACAGTCGATGTGAGTGTTACATCCGTTGCGCTCAGCAGTAGCGACCCGCGGGGTTGCTTGCAGGTGAGGTACTGCCAGCTATTCCCTGGGCTGGGGCAGGTGTCCCCTGTTGCAGCCATACGACGTGCGGAAGCCAGTACCTATGTGCATCCTGGTCTGGTGGTCCCCGCTTAGGTATGCTCGCCGCGGGCGGGGCCCGTCCGGTGAAATGAGGCCCTCACTGTGACCCCCGAGGCGGTGAGGGCCTCGCACTGACTCAGGGCTGCTCTCCCCTCGAATGGGGGAGCAGAGGCGACGCCCCTCCCGGGTAGTCTCTTGAATTCCGCACTGTGCCGGAACAACGCCGCCTGGCAGGCCTGGCGTAGCCGATCTGGCGCGGATCTTCTTTTCTTGGACTGTCTGGCCTGGCTCTGCGGCGTTCGCGCTGAGCGGTCTAGCAGCGCGATGCGTGTTGCTGGCCGCGGTCGGGAGGTGGTGTCACGAAGGCGCGTGTCGTAGAAGTCGTGGCCGGCATCATCTTGCCTGTCAGCGCTCTTTGGTTGGTGGAGTAAATCGACGCCCGGCTTGGCGCTCATCTTCTATCCATTTGGGCAATTGGTTGTTATATGGTGTGCTGGAGGTTAAACCTTTGATGCTGTGGCGCCACAGAGATCGTGCCACGTCGCAGCAGATCGCTATTCCGGCGAGCGCCGACCGTCGTTAACGAAAATGTTTGCGAGTGCGATGCAGGCTCAGAGCAGAGGGAATCTGAAGGGGGTTTCAAAGATGAGAATTTTTTCCCGTACCGATGGTCGCCAAGATTTCGGGGCCGTGATCATCAGGACCGATTACCGTGACGAACGGGCATGGCGGCTTGTGAGAGATGCTCTTTCGAAGAACTCTCTCGGGCTTGCCGAAAAGTATCCGCAAAATGCTTGGATAATCGATGATCCTGAATGGTCCGGTGCGAGTGTGGATGAGGTCCTCGCTGTAGTCGATGCTAGTGATTCCCTCAAGGGCTTGCAGGTTCTCTTTATGGCTGATGGAGTAACGATGCAGGCCGCTCATCACGCGTTGATGGCAGTGACGACCGAAAGTCAAGATGAATCTTCTGGTGACGAAATATATGATGAGACCATGAAATTTGGTCGAGTATTCAGGACGCTTCCGGAAGAAGTTCATTCAATCCATGTGAACCTGGAGCTTGCGAACATGGTTTTTGAAGACTTTGCGGCTGCAGCTCACGACGATCCTCAGAACATCTACCGTTCCTGACCGGTGCAGCCAGCGCGACCGCGTCAGCGAGTCGTACGACCGCGAAGCGGAGCCGGACGATGCCGCGAATCGGGTGCCCGTGGTGGTCGCGGTCTGTTATCGCGCGAACCTCACCATGCGGCAGCGCGCACCGCTGCCTGGGTTCTCGTAGCCGACCAGGTGTGCACAGGCATTCCGCCAACGCGCCCCCTCACGCTTGAGCCGCTTCCACGTTCCATCGACGCCGCACGCCGTGACAGCGAGGCTCGCGCCTCGAACCACGACTACCCGTTCTCCGCCACGTGCAGGTCATCATTGAATCCGGCATACACCTGGTCCTGGCTCTCCGCCCTGCCCGATTGCCAGTTTGGGGCCCACGTCCACGTATGCCGCGACTCGGGCGCCGCAGCACCAGGGCGACGGCGCCTACATCAAGACCAGCTTGGTTGTCCCGTATCGCAAACGCCCCGGGCGGTCACCCCTATCGGTACCGACGCAGTGAGGGGTCTCGCTGAAGGAGGCAACGGGCCTCTATTACTGCTTCGCGGTGACAGCGCCCGCGGATGGCGACAGGCGGCCTGGGGACGCCAGCGCTGAGCGACTCGATCAGCTTGACCATCAGTTTGCGGCCCGCGGCCCGCGCCTGGGTCGGGGTGCCGGTAGGCGGCGATCTACCGCTGGTAGATGCGCCAGGCGGCCTCGACCTCGATGTGCTCATCGATGGCGAACAGGACCGTGAGCGGGCGGCCTGCTTGTCGGTGAGCAGGTCGGCACCGATGTGCATGCTTCGCCGGGCACGGTAGAGCGGGTCGTTCTTACGGCCGCGGCCGCGGGTGGTCTGCTGAACGCGGCAGCGGCAGTCGTTGAGGGCGTCGCCGGCAAGGCGCACCACGTGGAAGGGGTCCATCACCGCGACCGCAGCGGGCTCCTCAGTGGCGGCGGTCTTGAAGCCGGTGAACACGTCCATCGCGACGACCTCCACGGCCTTGCGCCACGCCTGGGGGTGCTGGATGGGCCAGGCCTTCAACGCGGCCTTGGAGCGGCCCGGGATCATGTCCACCTCGCTGGCCCTGTAGTGACGCGCACCGGCGTGAGGTCGATGAGCACGTGTGTGGTGCCACACGTGCTCATCGACCCCGCTGACCTTCACACCGTTCAACCGGTCGGGATCGTTGATCAGCACCTGTCGGCCCGCGGCCAGGACCGCGTCGTTAGCGGTGTTCCGCGCGACGCCCAGTCCTTGGGCGACGCGAGCGATGCTCAAGGACTGACACACGATCGCCTCCAGCGCCCAGGCCAGTCCACGGCGCGACAGCCTGGCACGCGGCTCGGCGACGCGACAGCCTGGCACGCGGCTCGGCGGCGCGGCTGGTGTCCTGGCGCCACACGTGCCTATACGCGCTGCACCGGTGCCTGAGGATCGTCAGCAGCAGGGTGTTCGGTCGCCAGCCCAGCGGCTCGTGCGCCAGCTCCCGCGTGAAGGTGTCCACGGGTCTTCCTGCACACCCACCAGCCGTCGGTGACGTCATCGCTTCCGGGACCCGGCACGCCAGGACCGCGCGACCGGGCTCAAGACGCTGGTCGACCACGACCAGGCCGAGCTCATCCAGGAGGCAGAACGTGATCAGGTCAGCGAAGCCGAAGGTGGCGTCAGGCACATCGAGGTCTTGCAGATGGGCGGCGTAGGAACCTCCGTCCTCGGAAGACCTCGACCCCTACCCCGGGACTGGCGCGCCAGCCACCATCCAAGCAGCGACTACACCCTCAACTGTGAAGAGCCCCCAAAGGTCCCTGGCATGGGGCTGCTGCGCGCTTTTGACGATTACTTGTGAAGCGAACGACCGGCCTTGAACTCCCACGGCTGCTCACCTTATCCACAAGCTGTGGATGTTTGCTGTTGAAGCACGTGGCGAACTCCTACGGATCGTACTCTAGCGCTGCCATATGTAATCCGCACGCCAATCGTGTGGGGATGCGCCCTACTTCCTGCCAACGAGTAATACGCTGCTCCCGCGATAAGGAGGGGCCTCGTCAAGGTTGCGAAGGCTTGATTCATCCCCTGGGCGGTACGCCAGGGGATGAACACGTCTGCGGGCTGAAGCTGCGCTAGGGATTGCGTAGCCGTTGCGTATGGGGGCTGCGGTGGTCGAACTCGGCAGCTTCTTGTGCTCCTCCGTCGCCACGTACTTGATCGTCAAGCTCCTGTACCGCCTCAGCGGCCGGGCAAAGACCACCGACGGCCTGTGTCTCGAGCAATCCCGTCGTGAGCAGGTCCACAGCGACTGCTTGACGTGCAACTCGTGGGTTATACATGGCGATCCGTTCCGCGATTTCGGTCTCTGATCGGCGGTCCATGCTTTCGGCAGTCGGTGCACCACGCGCATCACGTTCGGGTTGCATAGAGGGTGCGCCAGTACCTCGCGGGGGAGTCGCCCGCCGACTACGGAGTACCGACGAAACGGGCTCCAGACGGTGACGAAAGTCGCAGTCTGGAGCCCGTTTCTCGTGTTGATCAGGGAGTCGGCCCGTCGGCTGGGGCGGCCGCCGCAACCCTCACGCGCCGGAGCCCTCTCGCTGGCCGTTTACGACGGTCGGCTAGACCGTGTCCTATGTGGTGAGGCGGTCGTTGGGCTGTTCATGGGGCGGGGTACGTGGAGTTGCATTGTTCCGGACGGACTGTGGCAGCTCGCGGAGCCGCTGATCCCGCCGTCGAGAGTGCGGGCGCAGGGCGGGGGCACGCAGGACACGCCTGATGAGACCTTGTTCGCCGCGATCATCTATGTGCTGGTCAGCGGGTGCGCGTGGCGTGCTCTGCCACCGTGCTTTGGGATATCGAAGTCGACCGCTCACCGCCGGTTCCTGATCTGGTCGAGAGCCGGCGTGTGGGGCCGGCTGCACGAAGCGGTCCTGTACCGCCTGGATGACGTGGGCTTGATCGACGTGACCCGCGTCGTTCTCGACTTTGCCCACGTCCGGGCCAAAAAGGGGCGAACTCACAGGCCCGAGCCCCGTGGATCGGGGAAAGCCGGGCTCCAAGATGCACGTCCTGTCGGACGCGAACGGACTGCCCCTCCTCGTCGGCGTCTCCGCGGTCAACACCTACGACAGCGAAGCACTGAAGCCGATGATCAACGGCCACCAAACGAGACACGACCCAGAACGCGGCCGTCACTTCAAGCCCCAGCGCCTGCACGCCGACAATGCCTACGACGTTCCCCACCTGCGGAAATGGTTACGCGGCAGGCGGATCGGCGTGCCGATCGCCCGCAAAGGAATCGAGTCCAGCGAACGACTCGGCCGCCGACGGTGGGTCATCAAAGGCACATGTCCTGGCTGAGTGGGTACCGCGGACTCAACCACCGATACGAATGCGATCCTCGTAACTACCTGGCCTTTCTCGGCCTCGCCGCTGCCCTGTGCTGCTACAAACGGCTCGTCCGCCTCACCACATAGGACACGGTCTTAGAGGGCGTTTGATCTAGGTGGATTGCCCTTTATCTCCTAGTAAGTTCCTCGCCAGGTGGGTGTCGCCTCGTCCGTTATGCGCTTGGTGAGGTTGTCGATCGAGGCGACGTGGATCATGGCCTCGGAGCTGGCGGGCAGGGTCTCGTAGTCTCGGGCGAGGCGCCG
>NZ_JARAVK010000387.1:0-5865 GCF_033792765.1 Streptomyces sp. PA03-6a
CGTCCGTTCCCCGCCCCACGAAGCCCGTGGACGTGCGGGCCACCTGGCGGACCACCCCGTCGGGGTGGTCCGCCAGGTGGCCCGCACGTCCACGGGCTTCGTGGGGCGGGGAACGGACGAGGCCCCAGGCCGACGAACACGTCGCTGACCTGGGGCCTCGTCCTGCAGAGCGGGCGACGGGAATCGAACCCGCGTAGCCAGTTTGGAAGACTGGGGCTCTACCATTGAGCTACGCCCGCAACGGCCAGTCATTCTGGCACATCAGATCGTAGCCGATCGACCCGGCTCCCGCGCACGGCACATATGGCCGTCAGGGTGTGCGGAGGCATGTACTCTACGTGTCGCACCGACGGGGTGTGGCGCAGCTTGGTAGCGCGTCCGCTTTGGGAGCGGAAGGTCGTCGGTTCGAATCCGGCCACCCCGACCAGTGCTCGGCCGCCCTGTGCCGAGCAGGGCCCGGCCGCAGGATTGTGGTACCGGTAGGATGGGTCGTCGGCCACTGAAACGCGGAAAAGCCAGGTCGAACACCAGCCGCCCCGCACGATCGCCGAGCGGCCGCCCATCAACGTAAAGCCCCCAAGGAGACCCAACCGTGAAGAGCGCCGTCGAGACTCTGAACCCGACCCGGGTTCGACTCACTGTCGAGGTGCCCTTCGAGGAGCTCAAGCCCAGCCTCGACGCGGCGTACAAGAAGATCAACCAGCAGGTCACGGTGCCGGGCTTCCGTAAGGGCAAGATCCCCGCGCGCGTCATCGACCAGCGGTTCGGCCGTGGCGCGGTCCTCGAAGAGGCCATCAACGACGCACTGCCGAAGTTCTACACGGAGGCGGTCAACGAGGGCGAGCTCAACGTCCTCGGCCAGCCCGAGGTGGACATCACCGAGTTCAACGACGGCCAGGAGCTGAAGTTCACCGCCGAGGTGGACATCCGCCCGGTCATCGAGATCCCGGACTACTCCGGCATCGAGGTCACCGTCGACGCCGTCGAGGTGTCCGACGAGGACGTCGACAAGGCCCTGGAGCAGCTGCGGGAGCGCTTCGCCTCCACCACCGTCGTGGAGCGTGCCGCCGCCGACGGCGACGTCGTCGTCGTCGACCTGGAGGCCTCGGTCGAGGGCGAGGTGCTGGAGGACGGCGTCGCAAGCGGCGTCACCTACACCATCGGCTCCGGCCAGCTGCTCGACGGCATCGACGAGGCCGTCACCGGCCTGGAGGCCGGCGGTTCGGCCACCTTCACCTCCGAGCTCAAGGGCGGCTCCGCCGCCGGCAAGGAGGCCCAGGTCAAGGTGGACGTCACCACCGTCCAGGCCCGTGAGCTGCCCGAGCTGGACGACGACTTCGCCCAGCTGGCGAGCGAGTTCGACACCCTCGAGGAGCTCCGCGCCGACGCCGTGAAGCGCCAGGAGCGCATCAAGCAGTACGACCAGGCCACCCAGGCCCAGGAGAAGGTGCTGGACGCCCTCCTGGAGCTGGTCGACATCCCGCTGCCGGAGAAGCTGCTCAAGGACGAGATCGAGACCCGCGTCCACAACCTGGAGCACCACCAGTTCCCGGCCATGGGCCTGGACTGGGACTCCTTCCTGGAGAACGAGGGCAAGACCCGCGAGGAGTACGACCAGGAGATCGAGGGGCAGGCGAAGAAGGGCATCAAGACCCAGTTCGTCCTGGACGAGCTCGTCTCCACCGAGAAGCTCTCGGTCAACCAGGAGGAGCTCACCGAGCACCTCATGCGCCGTGCCGCCTCCTCCGGCATGAGCCCGGACCAGTTCGCCCAGGCGGTCGTCGAGGGCGGCCAGGTGCCGCTGCTCGTCGGCGAGGTCGCCCGCGGCAAGGCGCTGGCCCTGGTCGTCGAGGCCGCCACGGTCAAGGACACCAACGGCGAGGTCGTCGACCTGGAGGACGAGGAGGACGAGACCGGCGAGACGGTCGAGGCCACCTCCGAGGACACGGACGCCGAGACCGCCAAGGGTGAGGGCTCCGAGGCCTGAGCCTCGCCCCGCAGGACCATCCGACGGGCCCGGACGACCAGTTCGTCCGGGCCCGTTCTGTTCGGTTTCGCTCTCCGCTTACACCCTGCCTGCGCTGACAGCGAACAGTTCCGCGTGGGGGATTGCTGGGCCCCACCTGCGCGTTAGGGTCCGTAAGTACGAGGGCCCGTGCCCTACGAGAAGACCCTGTGACGGCGTCCGCGCCGTCCGACAACGAGCAGGTGGATACGTGACGACTCCGATGCCTTCCGCCGCCGGCGAGCCGACCATCGGTGGCCTCGGCGACCAGGTCTACAACCGGCTGCTCGGCGAGCGGATCATCTTCCTCGGCCAGCCGGTGGACGACGACATCGCCAACAAGATCACCGCGCAGCTGCTCCTCCTTGCCGCCGAGCCGGACAAGGACATCTACCTCTACATCAACAGCCCCGGCGGTTCCGTGACGGCCGGCATGGCGATCTACGACACCATGCAGTTCATCAAGAACGACGTGGTCACCATCGCTATGGGCCTCGCGGCCTCCATGGGCCAGTTCCTGCTGACGGCCGGTACCCCCGGCAAGCGCTTCTCGCTGCCGAACACCGACATCCTGATGCACCAGCCCTCCGCCGGCCTCGCCGGCTCGGCCTCGGACATCAAGATCCACGCCGAGCAGCTGCTGCGCACGAAGAAGCGCATGGCCGAGCTCATCGCGGAGCACTCCGGCCAGAGCGTCGAGGCGATCACCCGTGACTCCGACCGCGACCGCTGGTTCTCCGCCGAGGCGGCCAAGGAGTACGGCCTGATCGACGACGTCATCACGCACGCCGTGAACGTGCCGGGCGGCGGCGGCACCGGGGCCTGACCGGGCCTGACGCCCGTACTGCCCCGCAGGACCGACCCCAGCCCACTGCTCATCTTCAGGACGGTGAACGTGACCACCCAGAACTTCCCCGGCAGCGGCATGTACGACCGCACGAACGCCGCCGAGGCCCGCTACGTGGTGCCGCGCTTCGTGGAACGCACCTCGCAGGGCATCCGCGAGTACGACCCGTACGCGAAGCTCTTCGAGGAGCGCGTGATCTTCCTCGGGGTGCAGATCGACGACGCCTCCGCCAACGACGTCATGGCGCAGCTGCTGTGCCTGGAGTCGATGGACCCGGACCGCGACATCTCGGTCTACATCAACAGCCCCGGCGGCTCCTTCACGGCGCTGACGGCCATCTACGACACGATGCAGTTCGTGAAGCCCGACATCCAGACGGTCTGCATGGGCCAGGCGGCCTCCGCCGCGGCCGTGCTGCTCGCCGCCGGCACGCCCGGCAAGCGGATGGCGCTGCCGAACGCCCGCATCCTGATCCACCAGCCGTACAGCGAGACCGGCCGCGGCCAGGTCTCGGACCTGGAGATCGCCGCCAACGAGATCCTGCGGATGCGGGCCCAGCTGGAGGAGATGCTGGCCAAGCACTCCAGCACCCCGATCGAGAAGATCCGCGACGACATCGAGCGCGACAAGATCCTCACGGCCGAGGAGGCCCTCTCCTACGGTCTGGTCGACCAGATCGTCTCGACCCGCAAGGGTTCGGCGGTCGCGGTCTGACGCCCGGCAGGGCATTCTGCGACAAGAAGTCCCCTCTTGGAGCCGCGGGGTTGTGCAGGTCACGGCCCAGTAGCTCCAAGGGGGGCCCGCACTGGGGGCGCGGCAAGGTACCGTCGATAGGCAAGCACCAGGACTCGTCGAACTGACGGGACCCAGGCGAAGGGGAAGCACCTCGTGGCACGCATCGGTGACGGCGGCGATCTGCTCAAGTGCTCGTTCTGCGGAAAGAGCCAGAAGCAGGTGAAGAAGCTCATCGCAGGACCCGGTGTGTACATCTGCGACGAGTGCATCGACCTCTGCAACGAGATCATCGAGGAGGAGCTCGCCGAGTCCTCCGAGGTGCGGTGGGAGGACCTGCCGAAGCCGCGCGAGATCTACGAGTTCCTCGAGAGCTACGTCGTCGGCCAGGAGCCCGCGAAGAAGGCGCTCTCCGTGGCGGTCTACAACCACTACAAGCGGGTGCAGGCCGGTGAGAACGGCGGCGGCCGCGGCCACGACGACGGCATCGAGCTCGCCAAGTCCAACATCCTGCTGCTCGGTCCCACGGGCTCCGGCAAGACCCTGCTCGCCCAGACCCTGGCCCGGATGCTGAACGTGCCGTTCGCCATCGCGGACGCCACCGCGCTGACCGAGGCCGGGTACGTCGGCGAGGACGTCGAGAACATCCTGCTCAAGCTGATCCAGGCGGCCGACTACGACGTCAAGAAGGCCGAGACGGGGATCATCTACATCGACGAAATCGACAAGGTCGCCCGCAAGAGCGAGAACCCGTCGATCACCCGCGACGTCTCCGGCGAGGGCGTGCAGCAGGCGCTGCTGAAGATCCTGGAGGGCACCACCGCCTCGGTGCCGCCGCAGGGCGGGCGCAAGCACCCGCACCAGGAGTTCATCCAGATCGACACCACCAACGTGCTCTTCATCGTCGGCGGTGCCTTCGCCGGACTGGAGAAGATCATCGAGTCGCGGGCCGGCGCCAAGGGCATCGGTTTCGGCGCGACCATCCGCTCCAAGCGGGAGATCGACTCCGCCGACCAGTTCTCCGAGGTCATGCCGGAGGACCTGGTGAAGTTCGGCATGATCCCCGAGTTCATCGGCCGTCTGCCGGTCATCACCAGCGTGCACAACCTCGACCGTGAGGCGCTGCTGCAGATCCTGGTGGAGCCGCGCAACGCCCTGGTCAAGCAGTACCAGCGGCTCTTCGAGCTCGACGGCGTCGAGCTCGAGTTCGAGCGCGGCGCCCTGGAGGCCATCGCCGACCAGGCCATCCTCCGCCAGACCGGCGCGCGCGGCCTGCGCGCCATCATGGAGGAGGTGCTGATGTCGGTGATGTACGAGGTGCCCTCGCGCAAGGACGTCGCCCGCGTCGTCATCAGCGAGGACGTCGTCCACTCCAACGTGAACCCGACCCTGGTCCCGCGCGAGCCCCGCATCATCGGCAAGGGCGAGCAGAAGAGCGCGTAGCGCACCCCGGCACACGAAAGGGGGCGCCCGGCAGCTGCCGGGCGCCCCCTTCGCCGTACGGGGCGGGTCACTTCTTGACGCGGACCTCGTCGCGGATCTTCACGGTGCTGTCCGCCCACTCCGTGAGGGAGGGGGGCTCGGTGGCGCCGGTGATGTCGACGTTCATGTCCATGGCCATGGCGACCGTGCTGTCGTCGGCCCATGCGCAGTACGGGAAGCTGACCCCGGCCGAGCCGATCGTGCCGCACTTCATGATGTCGCCGTCGAAGCCCGTGGGGTGGACCTCCTTCGGGGCCTCGCCGCCGGAGCTGCCGGCCTTGGAGGTGAAGGCGGCGAGCATCTTGTCCAGCACGCTGCCCGGGTCGCTGACGTCACCGTAGGCGCCGGTGACGATCAGCTGCTCGGTGGCGCCCTTCTTGTAGTTTCCGGAGACCGTGGTGGCGTCGTCGATGCCGGTGTCGTCCCCGGTCTCGCCGTTGCTGAGTCCGGGGTCGTTGCCGGACTTGGTGTACTGGCCGTCCAGCAGCGTGGCCGGCATGGCGAGCTTGTGGTCACCGCCGCTGCCGCCGCTGCCCGTGAGGGCGAGGATGCCGCCGCCTATGACCGCGACGGCGACCACGACGCCGACCACGATGCCGATGATCTTGCCCTTGCCCCCGGACGGCGGCGGCGGGGCACCCCAGGCGCCCGGCTGCTGGCCGTAGGGGCCCGGCTGCTGGGCGTACGGGCCGGGCTGCTGACCGTACGGGCCGGGCTGCTGCGGGTAGCCGTAGCCGGGGGCCGGCTGCGGGGCCGTGGGCTGCTGCGGGTAGCCGTAGCCCGGTGCGGGCTGCTGGGG
>NZ_JARAVK010000388.1:0-5804 GCF_033792765.1 Streptomyces sp. PA03-6a
GGCGGCATTTCAGAGGTTCGCGCGTCATCTGCCGCGCGTGGCCGACGCGGACAACCCCCGCTGACCGGCCCGTAGTGGGGGTGTGGTCTGCCTGGTTGGCGGCGGCCGATGCCGCGTTGACGGTCGGCCGGGCGGGCCCCGGGAGTACCCGTCCCGCCGGAGAGCCATGCCACTATGTCGCGCCTTCTCGGGTGCTGACCGTGGGGCGGGATGCCGCTGATGGTCCTTGACTGCGCTGTCCCGTGCCTGCGGCGCTGGCAGCGGAACGCTTTGATGCCGGGGTGGGATGGCAAGGCCGGAACCCGGTTTGAGAGGCCCGAGTTCGATGCTCGGGTCCCGACGTGGGCTCGGTGGGTTGTGGTCTTACCAGGGACGGGTGATGGTGTTGGTGTCCAAGGTGACCGAGCCGTTGATGGCTAGGGTCTGTCCGTGGATGGTTGTGCCGGCGTTTACGGTGATTGATGTCAGGGCCAGGATCCTGCCCGTGAAGTTGGTGTCCGGTCCGAGGGTGGCTGAGCTTCCGATTTGCCAGATCACGTTTCTCGCTGTGGCGCCGTTGATGAGGAGCACGCTGCTTGCGGCGGCTGTGGTCAGTGTGGAGCCGATTTGGAAGATCCAGTCGGCGTTGCGGTTGCCTTGAGCGTCCAGTGTGAGTGTCCCGGTGAGAGCGATGGAGGTGTCAGCGTTGTAGACGCCGGGGGCCAGCGTCAGGCCGCCGAGGTCGCCGGAGACGCTGGTGTCGGGGAGTTGAGCGACGGCGGTGTCGTAGGTGGCGATCAGATCGGCGTGAGCCTGGAGGGCGTCGGTGTCGGTGGCATGGATGGTTCCGTGTACTTGGCCGGGCGGGAATCCGGTGACGGAGACTCCGGGGCTCACCCCGAGATCTCCGGTGATGTCGGAGGGGCCGGTGTTGGTGACCGACTGGCCGCCCAGTACCGCGAAGCGTCCCAGGTAGGTGTATGCGTCCGAGGCGGTTGTCGTGCCGCCGAGGGTGGTGACGTCGACATCGGCGGGACCGAGTGCTCCCGCGGGCAGCAGGGCGTCGATCTCCACGTCGGAAGCGATCCTCCAGGACAAGGCGGGTGTGCCACCGAAGGTGACGTCGGTGGTGTAGGAGAACCCGGTCCCGGTGATGACCACGAGATTGGCCCCGTCCACCGGCCCTTTGTCGGGGGTGACGGCGGTGATGGACGGCGAGTCGAGGTAGGTGTAGGTGACGCCGTCGGCGGTTCCGCCCCTGGTCGTTACGGTCACCATGACCGGACCGGCAATGGCAGCAGCTGGGACGGTGGCAGTGAGTTGACCGTCGGAGTTGACCGTGAACGCTGCGGCTTGCGTACCGAAGCGGACCTCATACGTGGTGTAGAGGCCGAGCCCGGTGAGGGTCACCGTATTGCCGCCGGACAAGGGGCCGGCGGGAGGCTGCGCGAGGCGGAAGGAGGGGGGCGGCAGATAGTAGAAGCTGCCGACGACTCCCGTTCCGCCGGGGGTCGTTACCGACACGGGGACGGCGCCGCGACCGGATGGAGTGATGGTGGCGGTGGTGGTGTCGCTGATGACCGCGAAACTCGCGGCAGGGCGGGTGCCGTAACGCACACCGGTGGTGCCGGTGAAGTGGACGCCGGTGAGGGTCACTGCGTCGCCCCCGCCTGTGGATCCCTGATTCGGTATGACCGGCATGGGGGTGCTCCCTCAAGTCCTTCGGGCCGATCGGCGGGCTTGCGCCTTCGGGCCGGGCCTTATTTGGAGTAGCCCACGGATTGAGGGGGGTGGCAACGACGGAGACCACATGTCACCCGAAAGAGTGGCGAGTTTCGTGCAGCGAATTCGGCGGTCACCTCTCGGTTGAGAGGGTCTGCTTGCACGTCAGCACAGGATACCGCCCGCCCCGCGGCGACGGACTCCCGCCGGGTGACAGCGGATGTCAAATCCGATTGGCATATGAAAAGATCATCTTGACTACGCCGTTGGCACGCCTGATTTCACGCCGTGGCGCTCGCTCGAACGGTTGACTTCGGGACTGAAGCCTTGTCGCCCGGTCACCCTTATGGGTTACTTCGAGTGTCCGTATCAGCGGCATTTCGAGTCTGCAGACGGACGCGGGCAAGCCCCTGATCAGGCGGCAACTCACACCTGACAGGCTGTTCTCCCTCGATAGGCCCCTGCGCTTGACGCCGACGGGTGCACACCGTCGATCGGGATCTCGAGCGCAAGGGCCATCGGGTTACCACCTGGCCAGTGGACACGAGAGCTGGCTCGCACCCACCAGGGACGTGTGCGGACCGAACGCCCTCATCACTGCTCGGAAATGTACCGCATTCCGGGCGAGGAGGAACACCTCATGCCCATCAGTCCGAACCAAGGATCCAGCGGTGGCGGCACATTGGTCACCATCACCGGCACCAACCTCACAGGCACCAGCGCCGTGCGTTTCGGCACGCGGCTCGCTACCGCCGTCACCAACGTCTCGCCCACTCAGGTCACCGCCGTCTCGCCCTCAGGCAGCGGAGCGGTCGGCGTCACCGTCACCACTCCGGGCGGAACGAGCAACCCGATCCCGTTCTACTACGTCGGGGCGCCGTTCAAGCAGAGCATCAGCCCGGCCACCGGCTCGACAGCAGGCGGCGAAACGATCACCATCAACGGCACTGGCCTGTCCAGCGCCACCAGCGTCGCCTTCGGCGCCAACACCGCCGTGCCGACCGTGGTGTCCGACGGTCAGATCACGGTCGTCGCTCCGGCCGGTGCGGCCGGTGCGGTCGGTGTCACCGTCACCACTGCCGGCGGCACCAACAACGGGCTCTCGTACACCTACGTCGCCGCCCCGACGGTCACGACCGTCACGCCGGCGCAGGGCCCGACCTCTGGCGGCACATCGGTGACCGTGGCCGGCACGGGTCTTACCAGCACCACCGCGGTCACCTTCGACGGCAACCCGGCACCCTTCACCGTGATCTCCGACACCGCGGTGTCGGCAGTCACGCCCCCGGGGACCGCCGGCCTCGTCGATGTCGTCGTGACCAACGACGCGGGCAGCGCGACCGCAACGGACGCGTTCACCTACGTCGCCGGCCCGGGCATCTGACCGCACCCCAGCGGCCGGCCCCCATGGACCGGCCCCGGGAGCGGACGCGGTAACCCGTCGGGTTCCGCCCGCCCCCCAGGCCCCGGCCCGGAAACCCCCACACGGGCCGGGGCCCCAGACCCGCAGCCCGCCACACCCCGACCGGACATGGACCGGGACCAACCTCACGGCGCACGCGGGCCGAGCACGGACAACGACAGGCCCCCGGCCGGTCCGACATCGTACGGAGACCCCGTGAAAGACAACGCCCTCCCGGCGGTATCAGCACAACCGACCGCCGTCGCCGCCGCTCCCGCTCTCACATCCGCCGTGCCCAATACCGGCCCAACGGCGGGTGGCAACACCGTCATCTTGACCGGAAACGGCTTCACAGGAATCACCGCCGTCAGGTTCGGCGCCAATCCGGCACTGGGCTACACGGTGAACTCGGCCACGCAGATCACCGCGGTCGCCCCGGCGGGGTCGGGTGCTGTGGCTGTCACCGTCACCGCTCCGGGGGGCACCAGCAATGCGGTGACGTACACCTATTCGGTGCAGCCGGTCTTGGTGTCGGTGTCGCCGAGTGGGGGGCCGGCTTCTGGCGGCACGACGGTGGTCCTGACCGGTACGGACCTCAGCGGGGCGTCGGCTGTCAGGTTCGGCAGTACGGCCGCGACGTCGTTCACGGTGAATTCGGCTACGCAGATCACCGCGGTCGCCCCGGCGGGAACAGGTGCGGTTGCCGTCACCGTCACGACCCCGGCAGGCACGAGTAATGCGGTGACGTACACCTATTTGGTGCAGCCGGTTCTGGTGTCCCTGTCACCGACTCAAGGGCCGGCTTCTGGCGGTACGACGGTGGTGCTGACGGGTTCGGGGTTCAGTGGGGCGTCGGCGGTGAGGTTCGGTAGTACGGCCGCGACGTCGTTCACGGTGAATTCGGCTACGCAGATCACCGCGGTCGCTCCGGCGGGGTCGGGTGCTGTGGCTGTCACGGTCACCGCTCCGGGGGGCACCAGTAATGCGGTGACGTACACCTATTTGGTGCAGCCGGTGCTGCTGTCCCTGTCACCGGCTCAAGGACCGGCCTCGGGCGGCACGACGGTGGTCATCACAGGTTCGGGCCTCAGTGGGGCGTCCGATGTCAGGTTCGGCAGTACGGCCGCGACGTCGTTCACGGTGAACTCGGCTACGCAGATCACCGCGGTCGCTCCGGCGGGGTCGGGTGCTGTCGCTGTCACCGTCACCACCCCAGGGGGCACAACCGGCCCCGTCTACTTCTTCTACCTGAGCGCTCCTTTCCTCATCTCTGTCTCGCCGAGTGGGGGGCCGGCCGCCGGCGGTACGACGGTCATCCTCACCGGCACGGACCTCAGCGGGGCCACGGCGGTCAGGTTCGGCAGTACGGCCGCCACCACCTACACCGTCAACTCGCCCACGCAGATCACCGCCGTCGCCCCGGCAGGAACGGGTGCCGTCGCCGTCACCGTCACCACCCCAGGTGGCACCAGCAACTCCGTCATCTACAGCTACGTGGGGTCGCCGGTCCTCACTGGCCTTTCCCCGGCCCAGGGGCCAACCGATGCGGGATCCGGTGTCACCCTCAGCGGCACAGGGCTGACCACGACGACCGCCGTCCACTTCGGCGTCGTCTCCGCCGCGTTCACCGTGCTGTCCGACACGGCCGTCGCCGTACTCGCCCCAGCGGGGACCGCGGGTCCTGTTCCCGTCAATGTCACCACCCTCGGTGGCACAAGCAACTCGCTGACCTACACGCGCGTTGCCCCTCCCGCCATTTAGGGAATGGTCCACCCCTTCCCGCGGGCGCCTGCGGTAGGAGCGCGGCAGGGTTCGGAAGGCCCGGAAACAGAGTGCTTGACCGTCATGGGTCCGGCAAAGGACCGCCTGGACCTCCACTGTGTCGCGCGCCCACACAGGTGACCACGCCGTCCCTCCCTGAAAATGCGGGACCTGACGGACCGACGTAGCGTGACGCTCCTCGACGAACTGCAGAATTACCTTACCTGCAGTCGAACAAGGAGCCTATTTCGTGAAACGTTGGCAAGCGCGAAAGGCGTGTAGGGCCGGAGCCTTCGCGGCAATAGTGGCGATCGTGGGTCTCGCCTCGCCGGCAGTGGCGGCCGAGCAGTCGACAACGACGGTCCAGGTTTCACCGCCGACTGCCACAGCCGGAGCCCCCGTGCAGCTGACCGCGATGGTGACCTGCACCGGTGATCCCAGCGGCGGTCTCGGCATGACATTCTTCGACGGTGGGGACATCCTGGCAACGGTGCCGGTCGCAGCAAATGGGCAAGCCGGATATGTGGCCGCCTTCACGACCGCCGGCGCCCACACGATCACCGCCGCGTACAACGGAAACAACAACTGCTTCGCCTCGAACGCCACGGCGACGGTCACGGTAACCGCGGCCGAGTATTGTCCCTGGGGGCCTTTCCCGTGCCGGGACCACCACGCTCATCGGCCCGGCTACCCGTACTGCTCGACCCGTCCTTCTGCGCCGACCGGCTGGTCGTTTCCCGGCTGGAGCGTTCTGAACCATTTCGGTGTCGGCGACATCATCAACAGCGTCTTGGGCGATCGGCGGCCTTTCAACACCCGCGACTGGTGCCGGCCCTGGTGAATTTGATGTGAACGCGGCCATCTTGCATGCTGTCCGTCGGTAGATCGGCACCCCCGAGCTACGCGAAGTCATGCGCAGCTCGGTGAGGCCAGGGGTGAG
>NZ_JARAVK010000389.1:0-5788 GCF_033792765.1 Streptomyces sp. PA03-6a
CGCCCGGTTACATTCCGAACCCGGAAGCTAAGCCTTTCAGCGCCGATGGTACTGCAGGGGGGACCCTGTGGGAGAGTAGGACGCCGCCGAACAATTATTGAGCCCGTCGCCGGAGCCTCTTCTGAGGCCCGGCGGCGGGCTTTTTCATGCCCTGAGGTAAGGTCGGGTGGAATCATCCGAGCGTACGTTCAAGAGAAGGGGCCCCCGGTGGAGGTCCAGGAGACAAGGGTGCAGACGGATCGCGTCTTCACGATCCCCAACATCCTGAGCATGGCACGGCTGTTGGGCGTGCCCGTATTCCTGTGGCTCATCCTGTGGCCCGAGTTCGGCGGCCCGAAGGTCGACGGCTGGGCACTGCTCGTGCTCGCCCTCAGCGGCGTCAGCGACTACCTGGACGGGAAGCTCGCGCGCCGCTGGAACCAGATCAGCAGCCTCGGCAGGGTGCTGGACCCGGCCGCGGACCGGCTGTACATCGTCTCCACGATCATCGGCCTCACGTGGCGCGGGATCCTACCGTGGTGGCTGACGGCCATCCTGGTGGCCCGGGACGCCGTCATGGGCGTGATGATCCTGGTGATGCGCCGGCACGGCTGGGGTCCGCCGCAGGTCAACTTCATGGGCAAGGCCGCCACCTTCAACCTCATGTACGCCTTCCCGTTGCTGCTGCTGAGCGACGGCGACGGGTGGCTGAACACGCTCGCTGCTATTTTCGGATGGGCGTTCGCCGGATGGGGTACAACGCTGTATTGGTGGGCAGGGATCCTCTACGTGGTCCAGGTCCGCCGACTCGTCAGGGCGGACGCCACGGCCGATTGAGCCCGCGTACCCGGCAGGAGAGCCCTCCGGCCGGGTACCCCGCGCGTGACCGGCGGTCCGGGGGACCGCGACGGTCCGCGTGAGAGAGAGCACGGGTGACGTCGGCAAGACAGTCGTCTCTTTGAGGAGGACGCTTCCGACATGAAGGCCGTCGTGATGGCCGGCGGCGAAGGAACACGCCTTCGCCCGATGACCTCGAGCATGCCCAAGCCGCTGCTGCCGGTCGTGAATCAGCCGATCATGCAGCACGTGCTCAAGCTGCTCAAGCGGCACGGTCTGACCGAGACCGTGGTGACCGTGCAGTTCCTCGCCTCGCTCGTCAAGAACTACTTCGGTGACGGCGAGGAACTCGGCATGGACCTCACCTACGCGAACGAGGAGAAGCCACTCGGCACCGCCGGCAGCGTCAAGAACGCCGAGGACGCACTCAAGGACGATTCGTTCCTGGTGATCTCCGGTGACGCACTGACCGATTTCGACCTGACCGAGCTGATCAACTTCCACAAGGAGAAGGGTGCGCTGGTCACGGTCTGCCTGACCCGGGTGCCCAACCCCCTGGAGTTCGGGATCACCATCGTCGACGAGGAGGGCAAGGTCGAGCGCTTCCTCGAGAAGCCGACCTGGGGCCAGGTCTTCTCGGACACGGTGAACACCGGCATCTACGTCATGGAGCCGGAGGTCTTCGACTACGTCGAGCCCGACGTCTCGGTGGACTGGTCCGGTGACGTCTTCCCGCAGTTGATGAAGGAAGGCAAGCCCGTCTACGGCTACATCGCCGAGGGCTACTGGGAGGACGTCGGCACCCACGAGAGCTACATCAAGGCGCAGGCCGACGTCCTGGAGGGCAAGGTCGACGTCGACCTCGAGGGCTTCGAGATCTCGCCCGGCGTCTGGGTCGCCGAGGGCGCGGAGGTGCACCCGGACGCGACGCTGCGCGGTCCCCTGTACGTCGGTGACTACGCCAAGGTCGAGGCCGGGGCCGAGCTGCGCGAGCACACGGTGATCGGCTCCAACGTCGTCGTGAAGTCCGGTGCCTTCCTGCACAAGGCCGTCGTCCACGACAACGTCTACATCGGGCCGCAGACCAACCTGCGCGGCTGCGTCATCGGCAAGAACACCGACGTCATGCGCGCGGCGCGGATCGACGACGGAGCGGTCATCGGCGACGAGTGCCTGATCGGCGAGGAGTCGATCATCGCGGGCGACGTCCGGGTGTACCCGTTCAAGACCATCGAGGCCGGCGCCTTCGTGAACACGTCGGTGATCTGGGAGTCCAGGGGCCAGGCGAACCTGTTCGGCGCGCGGGGCGTCTCCGGCATCCTGAACGTGGAGATCACCCCGGAGCTCGCCGTGCGCCTCGCGGGCGCGTACGCGACGACGCTCAAGAAGGGCGCCACCGTCACCACCGCCCGTGACCACTCCCGTGGTGCCCGTGCGCTGAAGCGTGCGGTGATCTCGGCGCTCCAGGCCAGCGCGATCGACGTGCGGGACCTGGAGAACGTGCCGATGCCCGTGGCGCGGCAGCAGACCGCGCGCGGCAGCGCCGGCGGCATCATGATCCGCACGAGTCCGGGCATCCCCGACTCGGTGGACATCATGTTCTTCGACGAACGCGGCGCCGACCTGTCGGCGGCGGGGCAGCGCAAGCTGGACCGTGTGTTCGCGCGCCAGGAGTACCGCCGTGCGTTCCCCGGCGAGATCGGCGACCTGAACTTCCCGGCGAGCGTCTTCGACTCCTACACGGGCGCGCTGCTGCGGGCCGTGGACACCTCGGGCATCGCCGAGGCCGGGCTGAAGGTCGTGGTCGACGCCGCGAACGGCAGCGCGGGCCTCGTCCTGCCCAGCCTCCTCGGCCGGCTCGGGGTGGACTCGCTGACGATCAACCCCGGCCTCAACGAGGCCAGGCCCACCGAGACGGCCGACGGCCGGCGTGCGGGCCTGGTCCGGCTCGGGGAGATCGTGGCGTCCTCGCGGGCGGCCTTCGGCGTGCGCTTCGACCCGGTCGGGGAGCGGCTGTCGCTGGTGGACGAGCGCGGCAAGATCATCGAGGACGACCGGGCGCTGCTGGTCATGCTCGACCTGGTCGCCGCCGAGCGGCGCAGCGGCCGGGTGGCGCTCCCCGTGACGACGACCCGCATCGCCGAACAGGTCGCGGCATACCACGGGACGCAGGTGGACTGGACGACGACCTCGCCCGACGACCTCACCCGGGTCGGCCGGCAGGACACGACCATCTTCGGTGGTGACGGCAAGGGCGGCATCATCATCCCGGAGTTCAGCAGTGTCTTCGACGGCGCCGCGGCCTTCGTGCGGCTGATCGGCCTGGTGGCGCGTACCCAGCTCACCCTGAGCCAGATCGACGCGCGCATCCCGCGTGCCCATGTCCTCAAGCGGGACCTGGCGACGCCGTGGGCGGTCAAGGGCCTGGTCATGCGCCGGGTGGTCGAGGAGGCGGGGGACCGCAACGTCGACACCACCGACGGCGTGCGCGTGGTCGAGGCGGACGGGCGCTGGGTGATGGTGCTGCCCGACCCGGCCGAGGCGGTCACGCACCTGTGGGCGGAGGGGCCGGACGACGCCTCCGCGCAGGCACTGCTCGACGAGTGGTCGTCGATCGTGGACAGCGCCGGCCGCTGATCCCGCTCCGGCACCGGTTCACGGGCCCCTTCCGACGCGACGAACGGCGCGTCGGGAGGGGTCCGTTCGAGGTCGGTGGCACGGACATGCGACGATGTGCGGCATGTCGCAGCAGCACCCCGATCGGAGCAGCGCCCCTGGGAGGGCCGTGACCCGGCGCCCGGACGCCTCCATGTCGCTGCTGACGAACGTCATGGAGCACAGTCTCGACGACGGGTACGCCGAGGCCGCCGCCCGCCGGGGCGCCACGGGCACGTCCCGTCTGCCCGCAACGCTGCGGGGCCGGCTGGTGCTCGCACTGGGCCTGGTGCTGGCCGGCGTGGTGGTCACGATAGGCGCGGCGCAGACGCAGGTGGCGGCCCCGACGCTGGCCAAGGAGCGGCAGAAGCTCATCGACCGCATCGAGTCCGAGACCCGTACCGCCGACGAGCTGCAGAAGAGCGTGGACGGGCTGCGCGACGACGTGGCGGCCAAGCAGCGTCAGGCGCTCAACGACCGCGACGGTGACGCGGAGCGCGTGGCGCTCCTGGCCGGGGCGACGCCGGTCACGGGGCCGGGCATCGAGCTGGAGGTCAACGACGCCAAGGAGGCCTCGTCGGGCGGCGGCAGCGATCCGCGTACGACCAGTGACTTCACCGACACCGGCCGGGTGCGCGACCGGGACATGCAGCGCGTGGTCAACGGCCTGTGGGCGGCGGGGGCGGAGGCCATCTCCATCAACGGGCAGCGGTTGACGTCGTTGTCGGCCATCCGTGCCGCGGGTGACGCCATACTGGTCGACAACCGGCCGCTGGTTCCGCCCTACACGATCCTGGCGATCGGGGACCCGCAGAAGCTGAGCACGTCCTTCCAGGACGGTGCGGACGGGCAGTACCTGCACGTCCTGCAGGAGAACTACGGGATCCGCGCGCGCATCTCCGAGAAGGAGAAGCTGGAACTGCCCGCGGCTCCGAGCCTGATCATCCGCTCCGCGACCCCGGTCCCGTCGGCCGGGCCGTCGTCGAGCGCATCCGGAAATGGGAAGGGTACGAATTGATCGCCGTACTGGGCCTGATCGTTGGAGTGGTGGTGGGCCTGGTGGTCCGCCCCGTCGTGCCGACGGTGGTCGAGCCCTACCTCCCGATCGCCGTGGTCGCCGCGCTCGACGCCGTCTTCGGCGGTCTGCGGGCCATGCTCGACGGGATCTTCGACGACAAGGTCTTCGTGGTCTCCTTCCTGTCCAACGTCGTCGTGGCCGCGCTGATCGTCTTCCTGGGCGACAAGCTGGGGGTGGGTGCGCAGCTCTCCACGGGTGTCGTCGTCGTCCTCGGCATCCGCATCTTCTCCAACGCCGCGGCGATCCGCCGCCATGTCTTCCGGGCGTGACAGCACGATGAGTGACGAGAACGACCAGACGCCGGAGCGGCCGCGCCCCGAACTGCCCGCCGGGGCCGAGCCGCCGGCGCGGGAGCGGCCTGCGGCGCGCCCGGAGCTGCCCGCGGCCGGACCACCGGTGCCGGTTGCCGGGCCGTCGGACGCGGAGCAGTCCGCACACGGTCGGCAGCAGCCGCCGCAGGAATCGGGGGAACCGCGGGCAACGGCGTCCGGCGTGAGCGGCCGGCAGCGCCTCAAGGCGGGACTGTGGCCGCCGCGGGTGTCCCGGGCGCAGTTGATCGTCGCGCTGCTGCTGTTCGTCCTCGGTCTGGGCCTGGCCATCCAGGTCCGCTCGACCAGCGACACCAGCGCACTGCGCGGCGCCCGCCAGGAGGACCTGGTGCGCATCCTGGACGAGCTGGACAACCGCTCGCAGCGGCTCGGCGACGAGCGGCGGCGCCTCGAGGAGCAGCGCACCGAGCTGGAGAACAGCTCGGACCAGGCCGAGGAGGCCCGCAAGCAGACCGAGCAGAAGGCGGAGCAGCTCGGGGTGCTGGCCGGCACGGTCGCCGTCGAGGGTCCCGGCATCACGCTGACGATCAACGACCCCCAGGACGCCGTCGAGGCCGACATGCTGCTCGACGCGCTGCAGGAGCTGCGCGCCGCGGGAGCGGAGGCGATCCAGATCAACGACGTGCGGGTCGTGGCCGACACCTACTTCATCCAGGGGTCGGGCGGTGTGCAGATCGACGGGCACAAGGTCAGCGCGCCCTACCGCTTCAAGGTCATCGGTAATCCACAGGATCTTGAACCCGCCCTGAACATCCCGGGCGGCGTGGTACAGACTTTGGAGAAGGAGCAGGCCACAGCGGACGTGACGCGATCGGAGAAGATCGTTGTCGACGCCTTGCGGCCGTCGGAGCAGCCTGACTACGCTCAGTCGTCGACCCGGTGAGGCGGGGGCGAGTGGGGTTTGCGGGGG